>CAZRPA010000075.1:0-18822 GCA_964601855.1 uncultured Flavipsychrobacter sp.
TATAAGCCATTATGGGTAGTGGCAGTTATTAAGATATCCACATTTTTTGAGATGTTGAATTTACGCAAGTGAAAAACTCTTGCCGATAATTAGACACGAGTTGAAAAGACTCGCGCCAAATTTATTTATGAACAATTGCACCAATTGGGGACCCTTGGACCAGAAGGGTCATTTGGCTATCTTTATCTACAATACAAGCGTAATGAAGGTTGTAACCTGGAATTGTAATGGTGCTTTTAGAAATAAGTATCTGGCATTGGCTGCTATGGATGCTGATATAATGGTGATTCAGGAGTGTGAAGACCCTTTGCAGTGCGCTGATATGAGGTATAAAAACTGGGCAGGGAACTATATATGGATTGGGGACTCTAAGCACAAAGGAATGGGTATTTTCTGCAAGGAGGGCATACAGCTATCTAATAATAACTGGGACACCGACGGCACCAAACACTTTATATCGGCAAGAATCAATAACACTTTCGACCTCATTGCTGTTTGGACACAACGGAATAACTCAGTTACTTATAGATATATCGGTCAATTTTGGAAGTATCTCCAGGTAAATAAGGATAAAATGGCAGACGCTATTATTATCGGCGATTTCAACAGCAATAAGATATGGGATAGAAAACACAGAGCGTGTAATCATAGTGAGGTGGTAAGAGAGCTCTCGGAGATTGGCGTTGTTAGTTTGTATCATGAAAAATATAAAGTGGGCCAAGGTGAAGAACTGCACCCAACATTCTACCTACAACGGAACTTGAAAAAGCCCTACCACATAGACTACATATTTGCGAGTAAGAATAGATTCCCTAATGTTTCAGACCTAGAGATTGGGTGTGAAACGTTTTGGCTGGCTATCAGTGATCATTTGCCTGTGATAGCAGTGTTGGATATTGAGTAAAATAATGGATGGTGTGGGGAATGGGTCTGTTACTGACACATCATTATGGAAGTTCTTTGGGTGGAGATATGGGGCTGTTGGTGAGGAAGTGAGACAAATGGCGGTGGGAGATGGTTTCAGCTTCCTAGCCCTGATATAGGCGAGTCCCCCGCAGAAAAAGCAGGGAGACTCACCGAGGACAGTAACTGCTGCAAATTGCAGCCTTTTTTTATTTGATAGATTAATATAAATGCCTCATTTTTAACTAAGAGGGGTCTTTCTCGTTTAAGTATAGTATTATGTATAAGATAGGAACATTCAGGTTTGAAAATGAAGTAAAAGGTACACGCGTAATTATTCAAGCTCAATATCTTGAAGGAGCAGTTATGCCACGTTATTGGGTACACGTTTGGGAGGATATTACTCAAATGCCGCTCGCTGTGTTTACAGTTGACGTGGAAGGGAATGTTCTAAACATTGAAAAAGAAAATCCTGACTACTGTGAAAAAAATGATTTAGCAGAAATTATTCTTTCTCAAGCAAGAATTTCAAACTGAAACACGACTTAGATATTGAGATTGGGTCTGAAACAGTTTGGCTGAGCATCAATGATCATTTACCTGTGATAGCTGTATTGGATATTGAGGTCGGTATTTAGTGGCTCAATGGAAATTTGGAGCGCATATGCTGCTTTATTGATCGGGAATTTCTTTCCGGGTTTTATGTTAGTTTGGATACAATATTTATTCTTACTATGAGTGGTTTGCTGGCATCTGTGCAAAAAAATTCGAAGGGATACAATTAGTAGCAAAGTATCAGGAGCATCAGGAATTTCACGGGACAAATGTAGTTATATGAGCTGTATTGGCGGTTACAAATTCTGACTCTATTTGACCGAAATAAAATTCATTTTGAAATAATTTTGATGCATTAGCCAACTAAATGAAAATGTAGTGCGTCTATCATATTGAAGGTATTCCCAAAATATATACGATATGCGAAATATTCTTAGCACAGTTTTCTTATTCTGTTTGTCTTTCGCGTGTAATGCAGCTACTAGTATTTCTAGTCCTGCCGTATCTGGGCATTGGACACTTGCAGGATCTCCTTACAAAATATTTAACGATATATCTGTACCATCAGGGCAAACATTAGTTATTGATAAAGGTGTAGAAATTGTATTCCAAGGATCGTATGCAATGATGGTTAATGGAATATTAGTTGCGGTAGGTACTGCTAGTCAGCCTATAAAATTTCGAGCACAAGATACTACTGGCTGGCACAACGATCTGGCAGGAATAGGTGGTTGGCGTGGATTGAGGTTTGCAGATTCAACATCTGGAAGCCTTGATTCTTCAGCATTTGAATATTGTGAAGTTAGGGACATAAAATTTGGTACTCCCCCAGTAGGTAGTAGTATTGTTTCTTCCTTTGATATTCTTCAGAATAGGGTGCTGGATATAAAAAATTGTAATTTTAATCATAATAAGTCTTCTGCTTATCTTTTTCAAATATTGGGAAGGGTAAATATTTATAGTTGCAATATTTATAATAATTATTCTAAAATTGCCATTATGCAATTTTGGTTATTCAACAGCCAAAGTATGAACAATTGCAATGTGTCTGATAATTCATGTGTGATGGACATAGTAAGAATACTTGAACATTCACCAACAACCAGCGCCCGTAGTTGTTTAATAGACAGGTGCAATATATATCAAAACAAGTCAACTGGGCTAGCAGAAAAAGGCGGAATAATAACAACAATAGGGAGTGAATATAATGTGAGTATATTTATAAGAAAGAATAAAATACACCACAATACTCAGAGTAGCGTAGCTGCTGTAAACTGTTTAGGTGGAAAGGTAGATGTTAATGGTAATCTCATTTGTAATAACAGCCACCTGTATTCTGGCTGGTGTGGACCAACTGAAGGAGGTGGAGGTATAAGAATACATGGGACTATGGCATACAACGATTTTACTATAAGAAATAACATTGTTGCTAATAACTTCAGTGCTTTTTATGGTGGAGGAATATATGCTTGGCATGCCAATGCTAAGATTTTCAACAATACCATTATCAATAACTCTGTTCTCAATACGTCATATCCACAAGGGGCAGGAATTTGCTTGATACAAGACACTTGCATCACCCAAATTAAGAACAATATAATATACAACAATAGAGTAATTGGAACACCAAGTTCACCAAATATATTTTCATCAGGTAATTATTCTATAGTAATTTTCGAAAACAACTGGCTTCAGCGTCCTGTACATGCCGATATTCAGTGCTATACAGGCGTTACACTATACTATGGCGATACATTGACAAATATTATAGACTCTGTTCCTAACCTAATTTCTCCAACCGTTACTGCCACCGAAACAGAAAATGCATTGTATGCTAACTTTAGTTTACGTAACACATCTAATTGTATAAACACGGGTGACACCTCATCCTTGATATCTTATACTACAGACTATAATGATATTAACCGTATTGTAGGTACAAGTATTGACATTGGTGCTTGTGAATTTAACAGTTTTTGCCCCTATCCAATCAGTGGTGTCACTGATATTTGTATAGGCGGCACATTATCGTTGAGCCACCCACTTACTGGCGGTACATGGAGCAGCCCCCATGCAGGTTTGTTTATCAATATTGACCCTGCTAGTGGTTTAATTACAGGTTTGGCTGGTGGTGTAGCTACCATTTATTACAGGGTAGGAACTTGTATAGCTAGCACAAACGTGAAAGTGCATTCCTTGCCTACAACTATACATGGGCCGGCAAATGTATGTCTGGGGGCAACTATATCTTTAGTGTCTCTTCCTACAGGGGGTACGTGGAGTGCTAGCAATAGCACAGCAACAATTGCTGCTGATGGTGAAGTACATCCACTAATGGCTGGAATTGACACTTTTTATTATCACTACTCCAATATGTGCGGCTCTACTGTTATTTCAAAGAGCGTGAATATCGACACATTGCCAGGGCCTATTACTGGACCTATGTCTATATGCGCAGGGCAGTCAGCTACATTGACTTGTACTGGTTCTGGTATGTGGATATCTACAGAATGGGGACCTTCTTTCATTGGCACATATACAGGTATATATTCAAGTACTTCTTTGGGGTCGTGGAGAATAAAATATCAGTTGCCCACTGGCTGTGCTGTATATGCCTCTGTAACAGTAAATGCCTACCCTGTTATCTCGGGAGTTGCTGGTTATGCATGTATAGGTGTACCGAAATCATTGTCCGCTAACATACCTGGTGGCTACTGGATTAGTGATAATACTTCAGTTGTAGAAATAGACTCTGTAACAGGAATAGCAGTTGGGGTGTCTGTAGGCACTGCAAATATTTCTTATTTCACGTCACAGGGTTGTTCGGCAACAGAAATCATCACAACTGCTAAATGCCCAACAGAAGTAAGTACAGTACCGCAAACTAGCAACATGATTGTATCCCCTAATCCAGCAAATAGTGTTGTGTCAATTTCAGTTTCCAAGGCTGAAGGTCAACTTTCAATTTGGAATATGACTGGTAAAAAAGTTGCAGAGCAGAAAGTATATAAAGTCAATTCATCGTTTGATGTAGGGGAGTTAGCAGGTGGTGTTTATTTGATTATTTGGGAACATGACTTCATAAGAGAGTTGCAACGATTGGTGATCAAATAATTTTCTTCATCATTAACTCACTCGCATCTCGATGTTCCAGTTGTTCAGAAGAGCCAACTGGAACTGCAAATAAAATTCGTTATCCTGAACACCTTCACTTTCTATCTGCTTAATCCTTTCCGCCGCCTTTGTTGTTCTTTAAAATTAGAAAGTTGATGGATTACACTAAAATAGCACACACTATCAAATTTTAATTTACCTATTTGACTCACCAACTACTAATCACCTTTTCATTTCTGATAACCCCACAATTAAAGACCAACCATTCCTGAACGTACAAGTGTGCGACGCAACCGACGATGATAGAAGCCACACTGCTGGCTACAAAAGGAAATATTTTACAGCACCGTCCACCAGATATTGCGGGCTGCCATGCTGCCCCATTTTTTGAAGCTTTCGGATACGTTTTGGTAGAGTTCTTTTTCGGTTACTTTTTTGCCTTTTTCGGTGATGGTGAAGTCGGTATCGAGGGGTGGAGTGAGCTCTACTTTGGTGGCTATCCAGGTGGTGTGTAGGCGGGGTATGGCTAGCTCCATGATCATGCCGGGTAGGCCGCCAAACATTTCGGGGCCACCGGCTACTATAATATCCTCGGTGTAAAAGGCTACTACATAAACACTGTCGCAAATAATGCCTACTGCTTTGTGACACTTGAAGCCGGCTATGGTGCGTATTTCGTCTTTTTCTTTCCAGTCTATGACGCGTATGCTGTCGGTGACAAAAAACTTTTGCTCAAAGACGGTTTTGCTGGCTTTGATGGTGCGTTCTTGAAAGTTTGTGATGACGGTGTTTTCGGTAGCAGGGCCACCGCCAAACATCTTGAACACACTGTTGCCTTCTACCTCGCGCCCGGGCTTGTAGATGCTGCGGGTGGTATCGAACCGGAGGTCGAAGTAACTGCTGTTGAACTTGGGTATCTGGGCTTTCATCTTCTCGAAGAAGGAGTTGTTTTGCATCTCCTCGAGCTGGGCGTGTATGTTGACCCTGCGCTCAAATTCTATTTTGCCCAGAGTGGTGTGCTGGGCGTGTGCTGTGAACGTGGATGCTACAAGAAGCAATATGGCTATGAATATCTTTTGCATTAGACAGTAGTTAGTCGTTTTTTAAAGTAGATAGTAGATAGTAGTTAGTAGATAGTAGATAGTAGTTAGTCATTTTGTTGGGTTTTTTATAGTAGATAGTTTATAGTAGTTAATCGTTAGTATATAGTAGTTAGGTGTTTTGTTAGGTTTTGGAATTTGGGTTTTGTTATATAGAACTTAGAATTTTCAATTGTTACCGGAACATGCGCATGCCGCCGCCTGTGGGTGGTGGGGTGACGCCTGCGGGTGTGTGGGTAAAATTCCAGATGAGGTTGAGCATACCATATCGCCTGATGGTGTTGTAGCTGTTTTGGGCTACGATGCTGCCCTGTGCGGTGCGGCTGAAGCCAATATTCTGGTTGAGGATATCGAATGCCGAAACACGGAGTGCGAGTTGTGATTTTTTGAGGAACTTCTTTTCTACATAGGCATTCCAGCGTATGACGTTGTTGTTGGCTGTGAAGATGGGGGTCTTTTGGCGGAACATCATATCCACAGATGTACCTAGCTCTATCTTGGCTGGTAGCTGCACAGAGCCGCTGAGGTCGTTGTTGAAGATATAATAACTAACCGCCACAGGGTTGTTGGTAGAGGTATTGTTGTTGTAGATAAACTGCGGGTTGTAGCGGAATTCGAATTTGTTTTCTTTGTCGTACTGCACATAGGGGCCTACAGATACGGAAGTATTGTCGCTGGTATTGTTGCGGTCGTTGATTCTGCTATTGATATGAAACACCGATCCGCTGGTTTGTGCGCCCACCATAAAGTCGGACTGGCCGACCTTGAAGCCATAACCGAGGAATGCAAAACCGTTGTAGTTGCCGTCCATATTGATGTAGCGGGTCTGGTTGATGGCGCCGGTATTGAACTGCTCGGTGGTGATGGCATTGGATATGGTGCTGAACGAGGCATTGGCCCAGAGGAAGCGGCTCTGGAGTATCTTGTAATCATTGAACCTGAGCGATACTTTGTTGATGAATTCTTGACGGAGTTCGGTATTGCCCACAACGATATTGAGGGGGTCTATGTTTTGGGCAAAGGGCTGTAGCTGGCTGATGGTGGGCTGGCGGGTGCTGCCCTGATAGCTGAAGTTGAGGCTGGTTTGCTTGCCTATGCGGTAGGTAAAGGCAGCCTTGGGGAATAGGTTGATGAAGTCGTACTTGGTAGGGTCTTCGGCATTGAGTTGGTTGGTTTGGGTGAAGTCGGTTTTGGAGATATCGCTACCAAAGGAGAAGTTGACTTTTTTGTATACAAACTTGAAGTTGAGTCCTCCGGTATTGGACAGGATATTGAAGCGGTAATCGCTGCTGAAGGTGGCATTTGGGGCATCAGAGTATTGACCGTTGAGCTTGTCGAAAGACAGATTGCTAGCGGTGCTGTTGTTGACGGTGACACCATAACTGATCTCTGTATAGAGGACCTTGGATAGAGGCTCAGTGTAAGTGACCTTGCCCGCGAATGCGAGCGTAGAGGAAGTGTTGAGCTTGCGCTGGTCAGTGTTGAAGGTGTCGGGTATGCCCGCACCGTAGATATCTGATGTGAAGAAGCCTTCGCTTTCTGATTCTTTGTAGTTCTCCTTAACATCGAGCGAGAGGGTTCTGCCCTTTTTAGCAAACTTTTTGCGGAGCAGGAAGTCGGCATTGATGAACTGCGCTGTGGCATCGCTGGTGACACGGCGGGTGTTGAAGCTGGTATCGGGTGCGTCTTTGGTTTGGAAGTAGTTGCGGGTGAGGTAGTCGGACGAGGTATTGGAGGTTTTGAGGCCTGCATTGACAGTTATTTTAGCACTGGTGTTGGAGTCTATCTTCCAGTCGTAGAGGACATCAAAGCCATGACGATCGCCGGTGCTGAACTGGTTTTTGTCCATATCTGTAACCCTGATAGAGTCATTGGGGAGGGAGAACTGATTGGCGGTATTGCCTTCTATGTCTACGTTTTGGCGGGCGGCTCTGTAGTTGGCAGAGATGTGGTGTTTTCCGTCTTTCCACTTGTCGGCATAGTGTGCGCCACCAGTCCATGTGGTGGGCAGTCCCTCGCCTGTGTAGCGACCATCCCAGCCGCTGAGGTCTTCTTCGCTGCGATTGGAAGTAGACACAAAAGAACCATCTTCGGTGATCTCGGTGGTACCATTGCCACTACCAAATTTGTCGTTGTCTTGCCAGCCTAGCCCAGCCTTATCAGTATTGGACGCTATACCGAAAGCGGATAGCTGACGTTTTGCCTTGAAGGCATTGATCATGCCTTGGTTTTGGAAGTAACCATCACTACCACCACCAGCATCTAGCTTGCCAAAGTATCCTTTCTTTTTGTCTTCTTTCAGTTCCAGATTGATGGTTTTGGTTTTTTGTCCGTCGTCTATGCCGGTGAAGTCGGCTTGATCGCTTTTTTTGTCATATACCTGCACCTTGCTTACTGCGTCTGCCTGTAGGCCACGGGTCACTACCTTGGGGTCGTCAGAGAAGAACTCTTCGCCATCTACCAGTACTTTTTGCACGGTTTCGCCTTGGGCTACTATTTGTCCGTTTTTGTCTACCTGTATGCCGGGTAGTTTTTTGAGGAGGTCTTCTACGGTGGCACCTTCTTTTACCTTGAAGCTATCAGCCATATACTCGGTAGTATCGCCCTTTATTTTGATGGCTGCTATCTGCTGTGTAAGCACAAACTCCTTGAGCAGGTGCGACTTAGACACCATGGGCAGGTCGCCGAGGATGGTGGTAGCTTTTTTGATGTTGAGCGCGTCTATATAGTCGGCAAAGCTGGGAAAGGTGATGCGGAGGAAATACTTGCCGGGCTTGCTGACGCTAGCCTGAAAGGTACCATCGGCACGAGTGCGGGTGTGAGCTGCAATGACGGAGTCGGAGGTGCGGATGAGCACTACCGAAGCCATGGGGAGGGGTGTGTTATTGAGGGTATCGGTAACAGAGCCTTTGACGATGTAAGGCTGTGCAAAACCCTGCAATACCGTGCAAGACAGTGCCAGAAAAAGAGCTATAAGATGTTTCATAAAAGAGTACTGTATGTGAGTAGCAGAGGAGATGCTCTACAATAACCTACAAATCTAAGGAAGGAAGAGAGAATAAAGTTCACCAATGTGATTGTTGTTTCCAAACGTGGATGTTGAAACTTTAAAAATGAATGATGACACTATGTCTTCAGGTGCTATACTGAGCCTAAGTTGCGATAGTTTTTTTATCTGATCATTATTCTGATTTATTCTGATTAAAATCAGTTTGTGGCATTGCTGCTGCAAGTAGTTTTGTTTTTTGTATCCAATAATTGTTATTGGAACACTCGAAAACTAGATATCTACCAATCATAGCAAACGTATGACAACTGTAATTATTGGCAATGGAATATTAGCACTTACCACGGCATTAAGATTAGCAATATCTGCCGGTGCTACAGACAAGATTATCATTGTGGGTAAAAAAGAACGCCCTGGTTCAGCTACGCTTGCGGCCGCAGCAATGCTCAATTCTTTTTGTGAACTTGACGAAACTTCACTTGACACAGATATAGATCTTTTCAGGTTTGATCTTAGCTATAAGGCTACACGAATGTGGCCAAAGTTTGTGCTGGACCATATGGATATAGCAATGAAGCGAAACTGCCTGATAGGAGAGTGTGCTACCTGCCAGGGGGACAAGGGTGCTTGTTTTGAACTTGGTACCTACCTTATCAGTAATCCTTCGTCAGACTCGCTAGATGATACGAATTATAACGTGGTACTTAAGGCGCTTAAAGATTTTATGGAGCCTCACTTTGAGATAGACCCACGTGATATACCCAACTATAAACCACAGCAGCGACACCGGGCACTGAGGGCTGTGTACATACCTAATGAAGGGTGGCTTAACCCCAAGCTAACGATTCGTTCTATTGAGGCTTCGGTAGCTTGTTTTGATTGTGTGGAGCTAGTAGATGCAACGGTGGAAACTATAGTGAAGGAGGGTGCTGAAATAGGACATGTGGTGCTACATGACGGTACTATTATAGCTGGCGACAAATTCATTGTAGCAAATGGTGCGGGTGCAGGTGAACTCATAGCGCGTAGTAATTTGGGTATATCTATCCCAGGCATTTTTTGCAGTGTTGGGGTATCTATACAAATAAGTTCACCCGATAGTCCACATACAAAAGCAATAAGAACACCAAACAGAGGGTTGGCATGTGGCCTATATACAGTTCCGTTTTACACTGGTCCTGACAGGCCACTAAGTGATATTATAATAGGCTCAAGTAGTTTTGTGTCTCCTACACCACATTTTGAACCACGTGTAGGTCCCATTCAGTCTTTGTTAACTGGTGCGATGGAGCAAATTAATTCAGATTTTTATCGTGCAAATGTAAAGTGTGTAAACACTGGCTTGCGCCCTCTTAGTGCAGATACTTATCCTGTTGTTGGGCGTTCATCTATCCACAATCTGATAATAGCGACCGCCACTAAGCGTGATGGTTTTCATTTGGCACCCGTTATATCAGAAACACTAGCTAAGCTAGTGCATGACGAACCTATAGATGCTGAATGGGCCTATTTTGCACCAGAAAGAAAGCTGATACGCAACCTATCTAGAGAAAAAGCTATAGACCTGGGAGTAAGACATATGATGAGTGGTTCTTACCAGCATGGCTTCGTTCCTTCGCACGACAGACTAGCAGATCGTATGAAAAACATGTTGAAATATGAATTAGAGACTTTGCACGATACAGTAGGTGCCCATGAGTGGGGTATTCCACCTGAACTGTTAGATATGTACCGGTATGGACACATTACCGCCAATGACTGATAATAGCCATACATTCTTTTGACCAACCATACATGACACTTGTTCTTTCTGTAAGTATGGGGTAAGTCTGCACCTTTGCAAGACTATATAGAGGTACACCACGAAAAGAGTTATGAGGTGCTTCATAAATAAGTGTGCAGTGTGTGAGTAACCGGGTAGAAGCAAAGCTATAGCATACCTACAGAATATGAAAAATGACTATGCCTGAATAATTGATGAAATTGGGGGTGGGTGAGATTGCTTATTTGTAAAATAACAGACCTTGTACGAATTACCCTGTCTGCATTTTATAACTTTGCAGGACCACACATCATTTGGCATATCTAGAATCATATAAGCGACTGAACCAACTGCTGCAAAACGAAAGTTTTGAGCCTATGTTTAGTTGGGGTGTACGAATGGCGCTGTCTGGTACGCTGCCCATAGTATGGGGACTAGCTACAGGCAGGCTTGAAGATGCGGTGTGGGTGACACTGACTGCCGAGGCTATATCGTGGGTGGAGCTGAAGGGGTCATTTACGTGGCGGCTGCGTACCCTGATTATAGGGTCTGTGCTAGCGGTGCTGGCAGCCATACTGGGCTCTGTGACAGGGGGCAACCTATGGGTGGGCTGTGCGGTGATGTTTGGGGTGGGGTTTGTGTCTACATTGCTCAAAAACATAGGCGACCGTGCCAGCGGACTGGCTATATGTGTATACCTGCTTTATATTATCTGTAATGCGTTTCCGGTAACAAGCCTGCATGAGCTGCAACTGCGTACTGAGCTGATAGCCGTAGGTGCTGCATGGCCACTGGTGGTGGGTGTGGCTGCATCGGCTTTTATGCCTGCACAAGAACCTTTCAGGCGGCATATAGCGCTGATATGGCGTTCTATTGCCAATCTTGCCGATGCGGTGTCTAAGAGCGATAACCGTGTGGGGTATACCCACAAGCTGGCAGACGTGTATGTAAAGGAAACCGAGGTAAGAACGGCCATCAATAACTCGTATGAGTTCTTTAGCAGTATGGCCCACCAGGTGAGTGGCAAAGACAACAGCCGCTACCAACTGACTATGCTGCGCCGACTGGCTGGGCTGGTAGCGGTGAACGTGATAGCTATGGGCGACGAAATGGAACACATAGCCGTGCATGCGCTGGAGAAAGACCTGAGGGTGAAAGCGGCAGCACTGTTTGGTGCGCTGAGAGAGGCTGCCAATAGACTATCGGTGTATGTGATAGGGCTAAACCCCGAGGAGCAACTACTGGTGCGATCGCAGATAAACCGCCTGCAAAAACTGACGGTGTTGATACGTGCTCACCAACTACCCGATGATGCACGGCAAGTAGCCGCCATCAACCGAATACTGCAACTGACAGAGCGCACAATAAGGCTTCTGGAAAACGCTATTCTGCGCATAGAGGCTATGGGTGGCGATAAGCCAGTGTTCAGGTCTTACTCGCTCATAAAAACATCGTTTGTACTGAAGCCCAAATACCTGCTGCGCAATATCTATGTACTGTTCAACATCAATACGCTTACATTCAGGTATGCCATGCGATCGGCGATAGCGGCTACGGTGGCTATGTTTGTGTACAAGTGGTTTGGTATAGATCATGGATTCTGGATCACCTTCAGCCTGATGATAGTGATACAGCCTTACTTTGGTGCTACCCTGAAAAAAGCTATAGACCGCATAGTGGGCACACTGCTGGGCATACTGGCGGGTAGCTTCTTGCTGTACATACCACAGGTAGCCTACCTGAATTCCGTAATACTATTTCTGACATTTGTGCTGATGGTATACTACGTAAAACGGAACTATGCGGTATCGGCATTCTTTATCACCCTCAACCTGATGCTGCTGCTAAACATGGAGGAGGTTTTTAGTATGAACCTGATGGTGACCCGTGTGGCATGTACTATAGGCGGCTCTGCACTGGCTATAGTGTCGGGGTGGCTGGTGCTACCTACCTGGGATAAAAAATGGCTACCCAAACATCTGGTAAATGCTATAGCTGCCAACTATGAATACCTGACAAAAAGCTTCTTTACTGCTGAGGGGCAAGTAAACTGGACAAGATATAAACGCACGGCAGAGTCGGATAACAGTAATGTGTTCGACTCATTTAACAGGTATATGCAGGAGCCCGGTAGAGATAAAAGTGATGCGTGGCACGGGCTCATAACCTGCAATGTGCGCATAACCCGCAACCTGAACAACATATTCATGGAGCAGGATGAGAAAAAAATAACAGAAACTCAGTACGCTCCACCCCACCAGCAAGATAAAATAAATGAATGTTTGCGCTTGTTCAACATTGTGATGGGGTATATGGGCAATCTGCGACAGGGGTATACAAAACAACTCCTGCAACCCAATGCTACCACCCAAACTTACTTTGTGCTGAATGATGCACAGCTACTTTCGCTGGAGAAAATAATGCTGGAGCTGAGAACCATGCAAGTAGACCTAGAGGAGATGGGGTGAGATGGGGCTGGTCAACTGTTAGGTACAATATGGCTTGGGGATATGAAGTAATGTGATATTGCATATTGACAAAAAAGGTTAGAAATAATAAATTGCCAATAGTTCTATTGGCAAAATGAAAGGTGTAAGTGTTACTGTACATATAAGTCTACTAATATCCCTGAAATTTTGTAAAAACAAAACCTATCAAAAAACTGAATAGTTTTTACTTACGAATATCTGGACGGCCTGAAACGTGAGTGGTATCAATAATTTGTGCTGAACAGTAACCACCCAATAAATTCTTCCTTACCCTGAATGTTGCTACAATAGTGTAACTCTCTTCTGTCATTTTACTAAAAAGTTCTGACCAAAGCATTTCTCTTTGATCAGAATCTATGTATAACCTATTAACCGTGGGATGATTAACTAGAACTTTGCTATTACCACTTATATTTTCTAAGTAATATCTTAGAGGTTCATGAAACCCAAAATCAAAATCGAAGTACCGATATATGATTTCGGCAGTAATAATCTTAGGCTTGCTAACAGGTATTTTGTATAATAACACAGGTATCAAGATGAGTAAAAAAAGGATACTCAAAATGATTGAGACAAGTATTGATGTTAGTTTTTTATTTTTTAACACTATATAACAATTGTTATTAAAGATAGTATATCCCCTTTTATAATTACTGTCATCATACTGCATCCTTTCACATTTTCTGTATATTGTATGATGCAACGTTATATACTACTACTATGGCTGCTGGTGATTGCCATAACAGCTCATGCGCAACAATATAAGTTGAAGACCATACCTACCGGCAATAATGCTACCTACAGAGGGCTGAGTGTAGCGGCAGATGATGCTGTGTGGGTGAGTGGTAGCAAAGGCTGGGTGGGCAGGTCTGTAAATGGTAGGGATAGCTGGATATTTGGGCAAGTAAAGGGCTATGAGCAGTGCGACTTCAGGACGGTATACGGGATAGATAGCAACAATGCTATAATAGCCAATGCTGGTAGCCCTGCCTACATACTACGTACCAGCAATGGTGGCAAAACCTGGAAAAAGGTATATGAAAACAAAGATAGTGCAGCGTTTATAGATGGGGCTGACTTCTGGAATCGGAAACGAGGCATGATGCATGGCGACCCAATAAACGGACGTATGCTGCTGCTCCATACCCGCAATGGTGGCCGAACATGGAAAGAAAATAGGAAAAGGCCAAAAATGAAAGAAGGCGAAGCATCGTTTGCCGCCAGTGGCACCAGCATACTCTGCCTAAGGCATAGCACCATAGTGGTGGCTACTGGTGGCGTAGAGGCCAATCTGTATATGTCGCGCAATGGGGGTAGGCGGTGGCGCACTATACCTACGCCTATGATAGCTGGTAGCAGCAGCACAGGTATATATACTATAATGCCTATAGCGATGTGGTGCTGGGTGATAGCCGGTGGCGACTACAAAAACGATACTGCCAGCGCAAACAACTGCTTTTATACCCACAAAAAAGGTAAAAAATGGAGTGCACCTCAGCACACCACACGTGGCTACAGAGAGTGCTTGACAGCAATAGATGATATACGAACATCTAAAAAAAGCAAGATAAAAGCCATGATAGCAGTGGGTCCTACAGGTATGGATATATCTGTAGACTTTGGAGTAACCTGGCTGCCGCTAAATGACGAAAAGGGCTACCATGTGATAAAAACCAGCAATGACCAGCAACAACTGTATGTGGCTGGCAGCAATGGTAAGCTAGCAATAATAAATACTACAGAGTAAACTATTCATAAATATATTTCATTATAAATCACCAATCACGGTGAAGACTTATACAAAATCACATGAAGATCTAATGTATAGTTGGTGGTAGTTATGCAGATATGTGTGATATTCGCAGAGTGAAGTGTGTGGTAGTTTGTCTTTTTTGATGCACAATCACCAAAACTTGAAATGCTATGAGAAAAATTGTAACTGCTATAGTGCTATTACTGGCTATGTGTGCCACGGTGATTGTAAGCTGCACCGACGGTGACGATGCTACAGATGAAGCAGTAACCAGAGGCATAGAATTTTTTCAGGGCACATGGGATGAAGCATTGGCAAAAGCCAATAAAGAAAACAAAATGGTTTTTCTGGATGCCTATGCCACCTGGTGTGGACCATGCAAAAAAATGAAACGTAATGTGTTTACAGACACGGCAGTGGCTGCATTCTTCAACAAAAACTTTGTGAATGTAGCTGCCGATATGGAAAAAGGAGAAGGTGTAATGTTAGCAGATAAGTTTGGGGTAGACTCCTACCCTACACTCCTATTCACAAATGGCGATGGCATGCAACTGGGCAGAGAGTCAGGGTATCATGACCCTGAAGAGCTAATAGCGCTTGCTAAGACTATGCTAGAGAATAGAAAGTAGATGAATGATGCTTATTGTTTCTGCTTATTGAGCAGCCCTACCAGTCGTTTTATTTCAGCTTCGTTGTAAGATTGGTTAATAGATTCATATAGGTCTTCTTTTTCTTGCCTAGTAAGGTGAAAATTAAGCGCAGCGGTTTTTTTGAACTCGCGAGGAATGTATTGCAAGGTAATAACGTGTAGCTTGTTATTGACGTATGCCGGAGCAAAATCTTTGATGTAGTTATATCCGTACGATTGAAAAGCCTCCCACTTGTTTTGTATCACAAAAAGCGGATCGGCCAACATATTGACCAGCGAAGACTGGTCGGTATTGCCTGTTACATCGTTTTCGCGGGTGTCGCGTATTTCTAATAATATGGTTTCGCCTACATTTTTGTTTTGCCAGTCGCGCAGCACATGCAGGTATCTACTGGCCACCTGCACCCCAAAGTTGTCGCGCAGACCAGCATCCATTATGTTCATTCGGGGTTGTGAGGGTAGCCTTACCACTGGTAGTACATAAGGAAAGGTGGCATTCATGCGCAGTGCCGATGTGAGCAGGATTTCTTTGGCATTCTGCTCAGGGAAGAAAGCACAATAATCTACAGCATCTATAGGTGGCGATGGCAGGCGCATTGAATATTCGGGCTGGGTAAGGTAAGCGATAGGCTGATTGCAAATCATGAGTTTGCGACCATCATTGATGATGGTGCTATTGATGATAAGCTGGGGTATAACACCGCTATCTTCGCGGGGGCTATAGTAGCTGATAGGATGGTCGAGCATACCCTCTGTAATACGTGCCAACTCCCGCTCAAAGGCATACCCTCTGTCTTTGGTGTATTTGTAGCCGGCAGTAGTTATTTTGTTGAATGGTGAAATGAGGTCTATGCTGGCAAACGAGAAAATAATGGCATTGAGCAGGTCTTTACCTACGTTTTGCTGGTATTTAGGTGCATAAGGGTTGGTGAGTTGTCCCATTTGGTGGGCATCATGAATGTTTCGCCAGTAGGTAGCACCTATCATGCCGCCCGATGCACCGGTTATCATTACTGTATTTTTAAACAGTTTACCCCCCGACAGGCTATCGGCATATTGCAGCACCCTGAATGTCCAGTAGGCGGATCTGGAGCCACCGCCACTTACCGATATTACCACCAGTACAGGCTTGGTAGTATCGGTAGCTGAGTGTTTTTTCCACCTGTTGAGGCGGTCTTCCTCCATGCTTTTATCAGAGTTGTACCGAACTTTTGTAAACAGGCTACGTAATGTGCTATAGTGGTATACCTGCTCCAGCGACTTGTGGTAGTCGAGCCCATAAGCAATACTCCTGAGGTCGAACATCTGAAAACGTACCATTACAGAAAGTATCACCACAAATGTGATCCAGCCTATGGTTTCCCAGCTTTTCAGAAAGTACTTAAATGCACCAGATAGGCCCATGATGATGGCAAACAACAATAAAAAACCTGCACCTGCGGGTAAGCGGAGGTAAGGATTGTCTATGTAGATACCCACTACTAGCAGCAGCAAATAAGCAAAGATGGTGGCAAAGACCACGTTTCTGTGGTGTCGCTGCAGCACTGTAGCCATCACTTCAGGTTCGGCACTTAGGTAGTCTTCGGCATCAATGATGGTGAACTTTGATGATATATAAGAGCGCGCTATAATAGTACCATTGTCTTTATCTAGCGAGTCATGTTTTATGATTTTGCGCAGATTAGAAACAGGCTTGGTAAACTTCTGAAAAGTAGTTTTAAAAAAATCTCTGCTCACCCTGAAGAAATAAGCAAATGAAATAAGCATAACACCCACAAAACCAGCATAAAAACCCGACTGTAGTGCTATGATGTCATTAATTTTCATTTGCTCCTCGTGCCACTGGTGCCTGATAGAAACCACTGAGTAAAAAACGAGGAACAAAAGTGGGACAATAGAATTATTGAGACAATATATAAGGAAAGCATGGCGATATGCCCCCATGTAAGGTATGCGCTTGCTGTGAATGATAAAGGTGGTGATGTGCCACATCATCATAAATACACAAAAAGCACCACCCAGCATAGACATACTGAGGAAGCTGATTTCGTCCATGTACTCAGGGTAAAGAAACAAGGTAGAAGCACCAAAATGAGCAGCCAGATTGCCGGTAAGTATAAGCACCAGCACTAGCCAGAAAATGAGCAGCATCTGATACCTACGAAAATGTAGCAGCAAAAGCTGAACAGGTAGAAAAAAGTAAAAATTCCTGATAAGCTTGCGCATACTTAGCTGCGATTTTTATGATCAAGCTACGTAATTTATATGGTAAGGTAGCATTACAAAGTTAAGTCAGCAAAGCGTATGGTTCATTAAAAATGTATGTAGTAAATATGGCTACGCCAAAGCACCTCCCAAAGCAATAGAAGGGTATGATGCAACATGTTATCAATACCGCACAAATACAGCAAAAACAGTAACTGTGCAGCTCATAAAAGTCAGTGAGATCAGGATATAACCTATGCCACCTGCTTCTGGGTTACCTTGGTGTAAGTATATGTAGTTTTGTTGCCTTCTACTTTGAAGGTAACTTCTACTTCTTCGGGCTCAAAAAGGCTGACCACCTTGTGACCTAGACTCCTGAATAAAATGGCAATCCACGACCCTTTACCAGCTGAACTATTGCGCATTTTTGAAGTTGAATTCATAATACGAGTACTATTTTTTTGATTGTTGATAGATGAATAGTATGATAGCGTCCTTACATAAAGTTAAGGAGGTACAATGTTATGTAAATGTAAAAGCTTGAAAAGTTACTAACACGTTACTAAGATGCATAAAAAGTGTATATTTTTCTTGGCAGGTAAAAAACTATGACATACCTTTGCACTCCCAAATTTCCCGGCTGTACTGTTAGGTCAGTATATCCAATGTTCCTGCCGGGAGATGGGATTAACCATTTAAAAAATATTATGGCAACAGAAAACAACCTGCAGCAGTATGAGCTCATGGTTATCTTCACACCAGTATTGGCTGAAGATGATTACAAAGCAGCTCAGAAGAAGTTTACGGACTTCATCAAAGCAAATGGCGGACAGATAGTGCATGAAGATGCATGGGGTCTGCGCTCACTGGCTTACCCAATAGCCAAAAAAACAACCGGACTTTACTTAGTAGTAGAGTATGCAGCTCCTACGGACCTGAATGCTAAACTGGAAGTTCAGATGAACCGTGATGAGAACATTATGCGCCACATGGTGACAAGCATCGACAAATTTGCCGCTGCTTATAACCTGAGAAAACGCAGTAAACACTTAACCGCGGATAACGCATAAAAAAACTCAAAATGGCAAAACAGAACGAAATAAAATTCCTTACTACACAGCGTGTAGAAAAGCGCCAGAAAAAATACTGTCGTTTCAAGAAAATGGGCATCCGTTATGTAGACTATAAGGATGGCGAATTTTTGAAAAAATTCCTTAACGAGCAGGGTAAGATGCTTCCCCGCCGTATTACCGGAAACTCCTTGAAGTTTCAGCGCAAAGTGTCG
>CAZRPA010000076.1:0-18698 GCA_964601855.1 uncultured Flavipsychrobacter sp.
AACATACGTATATGCTCAAAGAAGGTAGCTTCAGTGGAGCCAACATAAAGCCAGTATTACTATCTTCTCATTTGTTAGAGTTTTGTTTTGATGTTAAAGAAGACAGTAAGTTCATCACAATTACTCTTCAGTATTTGGTAAATGGTATAATGCTAGACCAAGCTACTATAAACAATCATGCCTCAATCATTTTTGAGGCAGAAGGTGTTTTGTATTTACCTGCTGCGCCCGAAGACCTTGGGATGTTACAGATGTTCAGGTTTGGATTTATTAAAATGCAAACTTCTGCCCGTGAGCACCTGATAAAAACAGTAATACCACTGCTGGAAAATAGATACAAAGTATCGTTACCGCCTTCTTTCAGGGTAGATCGTGTGCGCACAGACCCACATAATCAGATAATGCTCAGCGAGGCAGAGGGGAAGTTTCTGCTTTTTCAGCCGCAGTTTGTGTATGATGGAGTAGTAGTAAATTATCAGAAAAACCCTGACAATCTCTATCAGCAGCTACCTGATGGCAGCTACAGAGTAACAGTACGCAATACAGCACTGGAAGATGAGTTTTTTGAAAGTGTAAGATTGCTACACCCTAAGTTTCAGAAGAATACAGGTAACAATTTCCATTTTCTGCCATTTGAGGATACCATGAAGCAAAACTGGTTTGTGGATACTGTAGCGTTGCTGATGCAAAACAATGTAACAGTGCTAGGCATGGAGAATCTGAAACAGCACCGCTACAACACCAATAAGCCTAAGTGGGAAATGAAAACAGGTAGCGGTATAGACTGGTTTGACCTAGAGATAGAAGTTACTTTTGGGGAGCAGGTAGTACCTTTCCGAGACATTCGCAAGGCATTGCTGAACAAACAAAATGTAGTGCTGCTGGGTGATGGCACACTGGGCTTATTGCCTAGTGAGTGGCTATCGCAATTTGGTATGCTGATGAAAATGGGCGAACAGCAGAAAGATGGCACTCTGCGCCTCAGTAAGCTACACTATACGATAATAGACGAGCTGCATAACCAGATAAATGATGATGCCATACTGAAAGAGATAAACGAGAAAAAGCAAAAACTGCTGAGTATAGGCACCATAAAAAATGTAAAGCCCGACAAGGAAGTACAGGCCAGTTTGCGTCCTTACCAGTTGAGCGGGTTTCAGTGGTTTCATACCCTTGATGAAATGGGCTGGGGAGGCTGTTTGGCAGATGACATGGGGCTGGGCAAAACACTACAGGCCATAACATTTCTGCGGTACCTGAAAAACAAATACAAGGGTAGTACACATCTAGTTGTTTGCCCTACATCGCTGATATACAACTGGGAAAGTGAATTGAAAAAATTCTGCCCTTCGCTCACTTATCATATTTATTATGGTTTGGACCGTGAGTTTTCGGATACACACTTCAAAGATTATGATATAGTAATAACTAGTTACGGTATCATG
The DNA here is from genome assembly GCA_964601855.1 of uncultured Flavipsychrobacter sp. Classification (GTDB taxonomy): domain Bacteria; phylum Bacteroidota; class Bacteroidia; order Chitinophagales; family Chitinophagaceae; genus Nemorincola. The sequence continues at coordinate 1,446 of CAZRPA010000076.1, forward strand.
AGAAACGACTTTGAGGAGCTGCGCAAATTTGAATGGCATTACATATTTCTGGATGAGAGTCAGGCTATAAAAAACCCGGATGCTCAGACTAATAAAGCATTGCAACTGTATAAGTGCAAAAACCGGATGATACTGAGCGGTACGCCAGTGCAAAACAACACCTATGACCTATATGCACAGTTCAACTTCATTAATCCTGGTCTGCTGGGCAATAGAGAGTTCTTCAGAACTGAGTTTGCAAACCCAATAGATAAAAATAATGACACCGAAAAAAGTGCACAGCTTCGCAGACTGATATACCCATTTATGCTACGCCGCACCAAGGAGCAAGTAGCTACCGACCTGCCCGACAAAACCGAAACTATACTATGGTGCCACATGGGCAAGGAGCAGCAGGCTGTGTATAACGACTATAAAAACTACTACCGCACCGCCCTAATGAAAAAAATAGAGGAAGTGGGCATGGCAAAGGCGGGTATGTATGTGCTGGAAGGATTGCTGCGCCTACGCCAGATATGTGATAGCCCCCAAATGGTAAAGGATGCCGAAGTGACTACTACACAAAGCGTGAAAATAGATGAACTACTTAGGGAGATAATGGAAAACACGGGTAGTCATAAACTGCTGGTATTCTCACAGTTTACAGAAATGCTGCATCTTATAAAGCTAAGGCTAGATGCAGAGCAAATATCTTACTCTTATCTGGATGGCAGCACACCAGCCGCTCAGCGACAGACGGCGGTAGATGATTTTCAGAGCCAACCTAACATAAGAGTATTCCTTATATCGCTGAAGGCGGGTGGCGTAGGGCTCAATCTTACTGCTGCCGACTATGTGTACATCGTGGACCCATGGTGGAACCCTGCTGCCGAGCAACAAGCCATAGACCGTACACACCGTATAGGGCAAACCAATAAAATATTTGCTTACAAAATGATATGCAAGGACACGGTAGAGGAAAAGATAGTAAGCCTGCAACAACGCAAAAAACAACTTGCCAATGATTTGGTAACCGAAGATGTAGGATTTGTGAAGAAACTAACCAAGGATGATATATCGTACCTATTCAGCTAATCTTCAGCCACAATGCTACCTCATAAATCAGCCCCGAATGTTTTAAGTATTCGGGGCTGAATATTGTAAATTATTTTGCGATTCTATTTGGCTAATGTGGCTGTGCCTACAAACTCCATTGCTTTATCCACCATCTTTTTAGAACCAATAAATATAGGCACGCGCTGGTGAAGCTCAGTGGGCACTATGTCTAGTATGCGCTCCTGATTGTTTAGTGCCTTACCACCTGCTGCCTCTAGTATAAAAGCCATAGGGTTGCACTCATATTGTAAGCGCAATTTGCCTTTAGGCGCACTTTTATCGCCTGGATACATAAATATACCACCTTTTATAAGTGTACGGTGCATATCTGCCACCATTGAGCCTATGTAACGTTGAGTGAATGGCCTGCCATCTTCTTTGTTTTCTTCCATGCAGTAAGCCAAATAAGCGAGCATACCTTCATCATACTTTACGCTATTGCCCTGATTGATAGAGTATATTTTGCCATTTTCTTTGCACTGCATATTGGGGTGCGACAAACAAAACTCACCTATTGACGGTTCTAGTGTAAAGCCATTTACGCCCAATTTGGTAGCATATACCATCATGGTGCTGCTGCCATAAATAATATAACCTGCAGCTACCAGCTTATTGCCTGGCTGCAAAAAGTCATCTTCGGTGCACGTAGTGCCTACAGGGCTCACACGACGATAAATAGAGAATATGGTACCTATAGATGCATTAACGTCTATGTTAGACGAGCCATCTAGTGGGTCGAATAACACTACGTATTTAGCATTGCACGAGAAAGTATCTTCATAAGATACATGGTTATCGTTTTCTTCAGAAGCTATACCGGCACATTCTGAGCAGTTCTTCAGTATGTTGATGAGGGTTTCATTGGCAAATACATCTAGTTTCATTTGCTCTTCGCCCTGCACATTGGTTGCGCCATGTTTGCCCAGTATGTCTACAAGGCCTGCTTTGCGCACTTGTTTGTTTATGATTTTACCAGCCAGTCCCAGATCTCTGAGCAATGCCGATAGGTCTCCTGTTGCTTGTGGGAATTTGCGTGTCTCTTGGATGGTAAACTCATCCATCGTTATTAATTTGCTCTGCGACATTACTATTACGTATTGTTTATTTTGTTCAAAATTACCATGTTATCGCCAATGTAGGTAACACAACCCTCAAAAAATGCTGTTGTTGCATACAGTTTTATCTGTTATTACACCTTACCTGCTTAGTTCAAAACGCTCAGATGCTGGTTGACCATTCAAAGTGCCATATATTACAGCCGTCAGTTTATTATTGGCAAGTTTGTAGTACACTATACGGTTGGGGAAGTCATGTTCTTTATTCTCAAACACAAAACTATCTGCTACTGCACTCGTCATTTCAAATGGTATGGGCTGGTCGTTATTCTGTCCCTTTACGGTAGGTATATAGTATATTTTGTTGTCTTTCTGCTCTATTACGAGTGTTTCAGATGCTATCGTGTCTTTGCCCACTACCATGCCGCTTCTGCCGGTCATGGTGCCATTTTCGTTTAGTTTCCAGTCTTCAAATGCTATACCCACCTTGCTGGGGTTTTGCCACCAGCCATTGAGCCAGTGTAGCTCATGCACATCGCTTTGGGTGGTGTTGGCAGGGGCTGCTGTGGTGGTATCAGCAGCGGGTGTAGTAGCGGGTGCTTCAGCTGTGTTGCCACAACTCATAGTTGCCGTTAGTACGCCAGCTAATGTTACTAGTTGTACGGAGTGTTGAATAGTTTTTACAGTCATTTTATGTGTGTTTTTCTGTGGTAAACTTACAATAATTATTGAGTCTGTTGCTTTCATCATCCCTCCGTTCATGTTGCGGAGCTCAAGGTTAGTATATTGCATCACAAATACAAGGCGATATGAGGGGTATTATTATATTAGTAGCGTTGGGTATTCAGTTGTCAGCGATAGCAGGGCCATTAAAGCCTGGTTTTGATGCCGATGAATACATCGAAACCCTACAGCGTTGCTCAGGGCATATGGACCGAGTTTTGTTTCCCAAAACTGCCCCCAAGCTTAAGTATACCCGTTTGTACAAATCGCCCGAAATGGGGCTACACAACCAGTGGAGCCTATGGCGCAGTGCCGATGGGGCTACTATAGCTATCAATCTCCGAGGCACAGTACCTGCCACCGACAACGGCATGGAAAACATATTTGCAGCTATGATACCCGCAACTGGTACGCTGAAAATGAGCGATACAGGTGAGTTTCACTACCAGTTTGCCAGCCACCCCAATGCTATGGTACATGCAGGCTGGTCTATAGGTATCTGCAGCATGATACCCGATATTGTTGCCCATATTCGCCAGCAGTATGACTCTGGCGTACGTCAGGTGGTCATAGAAGGGCACAGTCAGGGAGGGGCACTGGCTTTTCTGCTCAGGGCATATTTGCACTATCAGGTGGTGGCAGGTGCGCTGCCTTCCGACATTGTGTTTAAGACTTACTCTAGTGCTGCTCCTAAGCCCGGCAATTTGTTTTTTGCGTACGACTATGCTGCTATCAACCGCGATGGCTGGGCGTTTTCTGTGGTTAGTTCGCTCGACTGGGTACCAGAGATGCCCTTTAGTGTGCAGCGATACGCTGATGTCAACACCGTCAACCCCTTTACTTGGGATAAGTCGATACTCAAAAAGCAAAAGTTTTTTGTGCGGCTCGCGCTCAATCATGTGTATAAACGCACCAATAGGGCTACACGCAAGGCACAGCGCCGGTTTGAGCATTACTTGGGCAAAACCACCTGGAAGTTTCTCCGAAAGTATATGCCTGGTGCCGAAAAACCAAAATTTACACACAGCTTCAATTACATGCCAGCCGGTACGCTTGTAGTGCTTACGCCCGACGAGGCCTATTACAAGCAGTTTGCAGCTAAGCCCAACCATATATTTATGCACCACTTCTTCGAGCAGTATTACTTCTTAGTCAAACATATTTATAAGAAGGAGGGGGTGTAGGGGTAATGTTGTATTACGGTTAGTTTGTTTCAGTAAAAGGATGAAACTTTTTGAACTAAATGTCCGATAGGTATATTTGTGAATACAAAGTCGTTGTAAATATAACACTACAAAGAAGGTAACGATGAACTATGAGAAGTATGATGTTATATCATCTACAGACAGAGATGTTTTTGAATTTGAGAGTAGAGGGGGTAATGGCAGTATTATAAAATATGTAGAGTTTACACAAACTGAAAATCCACTTATTTATAACTTGGCTTTTGGTGACAGATACAATTTAGAATCCGAAGAAGCGTCTATTTTTACTGTTGATGACAAAATAGAATCCAAAAACGGTGATAGAGACAAGGTATTGGCTACGGTAGCAATGACAGTTTACGAATACACATCTATTTATCCCGAAAGGTACATATTTTTTACAGGCAGTGATGCGAAAAGAACAAGGCTGTATAGGATGGCAATAAGTAAAAATTATGAAGAGTTGAATAATGATTTTCATATCTTTGGTATATCAAAATCTGGCGACGAGTTATTAACTGTAACATTTTCTGGTAGTGTTCCATTTATAGGATATTTAGTAAAAAGGAAAACACAATTAAAAGTAAAATTATGAAGCAAAATACTGAAATGAGAATAGAAGGTGCCAAGGAAAAATTTGGTGTTCAAATCAAGACTGAGATAAGATTAAATAAAGTATCCAACAAAACATTATTTCCAGAAAAAATGGAAAAAGTTAATAAGTTGGTTGTTGGTCTGAAATTGTCATAACATTAGTTCTTTGTATTTTCTTTCGTCTTTTTTCCTTTTAGTTTGATTTGATTAAGTGTACATTAACTGTCACAAGTAATTGTTCACTTTTTTCCTTCTTTTTTTTAAGTATTACAAGTACCTTAATGTCAGCAAGGCACCCTCAGCAATAGCCGGGACACTTATAAAGTAGGATTATACGGATACCCGCAGATATACAAATACGGCATATTTCTGTGTATCTTTAAACCACTGATATTTTATGGAATTAGCAGATATCGACGTGAATCGGTTGTACACTTATGCCGACTATTACAAATGGAGGTTTGAGGAGCGGGTGGAACTCATAAATGGGAAAATCTTTAAGATGAGTCCTGCGCCTGGTAGCCTGCATCAGCGTGTGTCGTCGGTATTGCATGTAGCTATTGGTAGTTTCCTCATAAACAGCCGCTGCGAAGTGTTTTCTGCTCCTTTTGATGTGCGAATTCCCCGAAAAACAAAGGACGACAAAGATATTATCACTGTATTGCAACCCGATATATGTGTGATATGCGACCCTAATAAAATAGATGAGCGTGGCTGTGTAGGAGCACCAGATATAGTGGTAGAGATACTATCGGCAGGAAACAGCCGCAAGGAATTGAAAATAAAGTATGAAGTGTATGAAGAAGCTGGGGTAAAAGAATACTGGATTGTAGACCCTATAAGGGAAACTGTGCAGGTACAGGTATGGAGAGACGGCACTTACATACCACAGAGAACACTAGTACCCGATGATATACTGAACAGTGCCGTATTGCTTGGATTTTCGTTTAGTTTGTCAAAGATTTTTCCGGCTACTGAATGGGAAAAGGAATAATGTGTATAGCGGCTATGCAAACGCTGTGTTGCTGCAAGTTGCTCGCTGAAAAAGCTGGGAGATGCATTAAGAACGGAATTTTGTGAATTCTTGAAGTTTCGAATATTTTAAAGTAACTTCGAGTTAAACCATAATATCATTATAACAGAGTTATGAATCGTCTTATTCTAATTTCAGCCTGTTTATTTTTATCATGTGCAGTACATGCACAGAATATCATATCAACAGTTGTCGGCAACGGATTCTTCGGCTATACAGGCGATGGTGGGCCTGCCACAGCAGCAAGAATTGCCAACCCTCTTAAAGTTTTTGTGGACGAATCTGGCAACATATATTTCAGCGACATGTTGTATAATCATGTTGTACGAAAAGTTTCTGCAAGCACCGGTATAGTTACTACTGTCGTGGGCAATGGAACTTCAGGGTATTCCGGCGACGGAGGGCCAGCTACAGCTGCTCAAATATATTGGCCAGCTGGTATGTGCAAGAATAGCTCTGGTGACTTGCTAGTAACAGACCAATGGAGTCATGTAATTAGAAGAATCAGTGCGACTACAGGTAATATATCCACCATTGCAGGCACTGGTGTTATGGCATCCAATGGCAATGGAGGACCTGCGACAGCAGCAGCACTGTATAGCCCCTCGTGCATATGTGTCGATGCATCAGATAATATTTTTTTCACAGAATATGGCAGTGGAACCATTCGGAGAATCGATGCTATAACAGGCATTATCACTACTGTAGCTGGAACTGGAGTAAACGCTACTTCTACCGACGGAGGAGCTGCTACATCGTCTGCACTTAACAAACCTGAGGGACTTGTCGTTGACAATGGCGGTAATATTTATGTAGCAGATGTGAACTCTCGTCGTATTAGAAAAGTTGACGCTGGAACAGGTATTATCACCACCATTGCAGGTACTGGTATTTCTGGACTTGAAGGTGATGGTGGCCCTGCCACTAACGCTAAAATCCGTAATGCAACAGATATTGCGATAAATGACTCTGGAGACATTTATATCTCTGATCTTTCTTCTTCAGTAATACGGAAGATAAATGCCGCAGGTATTATAACTACTATTGCCGGAAACGGATCATCAGGCTATTCCGGAGATGGTGGGTTCGCTACTGACGCAGAACTATCCTCGACTAGCGGTGTATCTTTTCATGCAGGGTCCAATAGTCTTTTTTTTGCAGACGGATCCAACAATGTAATTCGTAAAATAAGCAACCTAGTCTCTTTACAAACCCCATCTGTATCGCTTCGTAAATCTATCACAGTTGCACCCAACCCATTTACAGATAGGATTAATGTCAACGGACTATCTGGCAACGAAAAAATTACTGTCTCAACAATAATGGGAAACATCATTTACAGCACCGAGGTGGGGCAGGTAAGCCAAACGACTATTTACCTGAACAAACTGCAAAAGGGTATTTATGTATTGACGGTTTATTCAGAAACGGGTGGTAAACCTTACTGTATGGTTATTACGCATATATAATAGCCCCCACATTGATGAATCACCCACAGAAAATACAGATAGAGTTACAAGAACGCAGTAGTCAAAAACACAAACGGCAATTATTCGGAAAATAAAAGTGAGGAGATGGTTACCTCCTGCAAATAAAAGAGTTGCAACGCAAGCGGCGATGCCAAAAGTGCTAAAGCTGGTATCCCCTCTCTAGAAAATAAACGTTGGGGATAGGTGTGTGAGTGGGGCCAAATTCCACATTATCAGGGAATAAACTATCTTGCATATCCTTATAAAATATCATGATTCTCCGCTCGTGGCGATATATTATTCTCATTTTGTCTGTATTGCTCACCTTAGTGGTGGGCACAGTGCACTATGTGGTGAATACTGCTACTAGCCGTCAGATATACAACGACATCAACCAGATACCTAAAAACAGGGTAGGCTTGCTGCTAGGTACTGCGAAGTATAACGATAAATCTAAAAACATCATCAATGTATACTATCAGCACCGCATAGATGCGGCTGTGGCACTGTATATGGCGGGTAAGATAGACTTTATAATAGTGAGTGGAGACAACAGTACCCTCTATTACAACGAGCCCCTGCTCATGAAGAACGACCTAATAGCAAGGGGAGTGCCTGCTAAGTGTATCTATATGGATAATGCAGGCTTCAGAACCCTAGACAGTATATTGCGTTGCAGAGATGTATTTGGGCAAACACGTTTTACTATTATCTCACAGCGCTTTCACAATCAGCGGGCGGTATATATAGCCAATCATAAAAATGTGCAAACCGTAGCGTTTAATGCAGAGGATGGTGACTCGTTTTGGGATGTAGCCATAAGGGAAAAAATGGCCCGCGTGAAGATGATGCTAGACCTACTGATGAATAAACAAGCCAAGCTCTATGGCGACAACATAGAGATACAATAATGCAAGAATTTTAGCTATACATTTGTACTTCCTTATTTAATACTAAATCAGCATAGATATATGAACAAAAAGTTCATGAGTTTTGCAGTAGCTACAGCTTTTCTGGCTTCGTGCAACTCTAACCCATCGGCTAATACAAGTGCCGCCAAAGAAGATATTTTGGCTGCTCATGCCGATACTACTGTAAACCCTGCCGATGACTTTTTTGCGTTTGCGCATGGCACCTGGATCAAAAATAACCCTATACCCGCCGAAGAGGTGTCTTTTGGTATAGGCGAGCTAGTGGAGCGAGAGCTGAGGGTGAAGCTACTAGCCATAAATGAAGAGGCAGTAAAAAAAGCCGAAAAATCGGGTCCGGGTCAGTTGATTGGCGATTTCTGGTACAGTGCTATGGATACACTCTCTATTGAGAAAGCAGGAGTAGCTCCACTCAAAAGTGAACTGGAAAAAATAGCAGCCATAAAAACCAAGGCCGATTTGCTGGCGCAGGTGATGCACATGCACCGTTATAGTGTCAATGTGTTGTTCTCTAGTTCGGTGGGGCAAGATGCTAAGAAAAGTGATGTGCAGGCTTACTACCTCTATCAGGGTGGGCTGGGACTGCCCAATAGAGATTATTACTTCAATACCAACGACCGCACTGCCAAGATACTGGCACAGTATCCGCAGTACATAGCTACTATGTTCAGGTTGATGGGCACAGATGCTGCTACTGCCGACAAAAAGGCAGCAGGTATAGTGGGGCTGGAGACTAGCCTTGCCAAGGCATCGCGCAAGCTAGAGGCACTGCGCGACCCATATGCCAACTACAATAAGATGGCTATCGCTAAGCTGCCCACACTTACTCCCGGTATAGACTGGGCTACTTATCTGGTACAGCTGGGAGTGCACGATGTGGATAGTGTGATAGTGGGTCAGCCAGAGTTTCTAAAGGCACTAGACAAAATAATAGCCACTACAGACATAGAAACCATAAAGGATTATATGACTTTTCATTTGGTGTCTGATTACTCCGACTATCTGAGTAAGCCATTTGTAGATGCTAATTTCGACTTCTACTCACGCACCATACGTGGAGCACAGGAGCAACGCAACAGGCCTCGCCGTGCGCTGGAGGCAGAAGAAGGGGTGATAGGCGAAGTGCTGGGTCAGTTGTTTGTAAAAGAGTACTTTACCCCAAAGGCTAAGGAACGCTATGAGCAGATGGTGGAAAATGTGCGTATTGCCTACAAAGCCCGTATAGAAAAACTGGACTGGATGTCTGATAGCACCAAACAAAAAGCGATACACAAACTGATGGGTATGAGCAAGAAGGTAGGCTATCCAGATACTTGGAAAGATTTTTCGTCAATGAAGATAGATCGTGGGCCCTTTGCACTCAACATGATGCGTGCTAGTGAATGGTGGAATAACTATGAACTGAAAAAACTGGGAAAACCTGTAGACCGCACAGAATGGAACATGACCCCGCAAACCTACAATGCTTACTACAACGGAAGCAACAATGAAATAGTACTACCTGCAGCTATGATGACCGTACCAGGCTTTAAGGACGAGGAGCTGGATGATGCACTCGTGTATGGATACATGGCTGCATCTACAGTAGGGCACGAGATCACACATGGTTTTGATGACGAGGGTAGGCAGTTTGACGAAAAAGGAAACCTCCGCAACTGGTGGTCGGCAGAAGATGAAAAACAGTTCAATAAGCGTGCAGAGGTACTGGTCCAGCAGTTCAATAAATTTACCCCGGTAGATACCATACACATCAACGGTAAAGCTACACTGGGCGAAAACCTTGCCGACCTAGGTGGTATACTCATAGGGTTAGATGCCTTTAAGCAAACTGAAGCCTACAAAAAGGGAGAAAAAATAGGTGGGTACACACCGTTGCAGCGCTACTTCTTGGGCTATTCATTAGGTTGGCTGCTGGTGCAGCGCACAGAGGTCATAGCAGATCATCTGCTGACAGATGTTCACTCGCCATCTAAGTACAGAGTTAATGGACCTTTCCCCAATGTGCCAGAGTTTTACGAAGCATTTAATGTAAAACCAGGTAATAAGATGTACCTAGCAGATAGCCTCAGGGTGCATCTGTGGTAAAATAAATTAGCGAAAGCTGATATTTATAGGCACTGTGACTATACAAAAGTAGATAGGCTAAACCTACTATTATTGTGGGGTTACAGTGCCTTTCTAAATGTATTGTTGCTCATTATTTCGTTTACCCTATGCAGCAGAGCTTCTGGGGTACTGGTGGTGACATTGATGATGGCAAATTGCGGGCTGCCATTTAGCACCTTCCACCGCCATTCCATATTGTTGGTGGTGCGTTCCTGTCCATTGTCGTACCACCATGCGGTGTATAATTTGTCTTTGCCTTTCAGTAGCATACCTGTGAATATGGTGCCCTTGAGTGTATAGGTTTCTTTGATATTAGCAAAAGTATAGCCAGTACCCAGCCAGCACATAACGGGGTTGTGCTCAGGGCTCAGCAGGCTTTTGGGCTTTTTAATGTATACCAGTGTTTCTGCATTGTTGTACTTACATATTTCTTTGTCATACATAGTGGCAGTATATCCGGCTACACTTACTGGATGTAGTAAAGGGATAGAAGCTTCATCTTGTATATGTCTTAATCTAGCGAAGCACAATGTAGCTATGATAACAAGATGAAAGGCTAGTATCAGTTTAGTATTAGGTCGTGTGTCGTTAATGGTTGAATCATGCAGCGAAGAGTTATACGCCATCGTTTTGTTTATGATCCAATATACAGGCAGTAGCACATATACTGTAAGGCATATAAGGCCAGTTACTTCATGCATTATTTTGTTAGCTCCTATATCAAAAAGTACGAGTGTTACTATTCGCATTACATTAGACAAGAGGTTGAGCAGAAACACTACTGCCAGTATCGCCAACACATACTTTACAGTCAGTTTTTTGTGGTGTTTCTTTTGCAGCACTGCCATTATCATTATGCCGCAAAGTAGAGAGGTCAGTAGCATATTGATGCCCATACAGGCAGGGTCTACCGAGTATTCGTTGGCACCAAAGGTGATAAGGTTGCCCGTTGTGGCAGTGTTAATGCCAGTAAGGGTGAGTAAATACCCCGCAATATTTGTGAGCCATAGCCGAATGGGAAACCCCAGCAAACTGGCAAGGTACTGAGCCACTGGAGTCATAAGCCCTACAGTAAGCAGTGTGAGTAGCGGTAGCTTTTTATACGTTTGCTCCATCACGCAGATAGCCCCCACAGTTATGGCAGCTAGCAGTATGCTTTTGTGTGGCAGTAATATGCACAGCAATGCCAGTAAAATAGCTGGCACATAAAACCGGTGTGATGCCTGCCTCCCACTCTGTGCAGCGATGGTAAGTGGTATAGCCACCATGCCACAAATAAAATTTACCGAATTCCACAATACATAGTCATTCAAGAATAACAATAACACACAGCCATATACCCCAGCCAGCACTCGTAGTAGAGTGGTGGCTGATGTGGTATAGGTAGCTGGTTTACTGTAGGTTATCATTTTTTCAGCAGTTGTTGTACCTGTTCTTTTTTAGTCACGTATATTACTATTGCTATTGCCAGTATTATTAGTGCCCATTCATGTGGTTCGGGCACAGCTCCGTTCGATTTTAGTGTGGCATTATCCAGCGTTTTATTGCTTTTCTTTATCCCGAATCGGTCGTAGTCTTCTTGTGTTTCCAGCACCACCAGGCTACTTACGGGCGACACTATGTAGGCTTGCTCTGCCTCTGCTACCAGCGCCGAATCGGCATAGCTATCAGGGTATAGATTGTTTTTCAGGCTGCCCATTATGTGGTTGTAGGTAAACAGGCGCATTAATTGATCGCTGCCCTTATGAGTGGTAGTGTCGGGCGTTTTGTGTAGTTGCATTTGTGCATTTGTTACCACCACTACACTATCGTTCTCGGGCTGGTGTGCAAATTGCTGCTCTTTTATACGTTGTTTCAGTAAGGAAATATCTCCCTGTTCGTAGTCAAATGCACGATGTTCTTTCAGTGTTCTCAGGTACAAAGACAATTCTGTGCCCAGGTTAAATACCCGAATAGGTGGTTTGTTTTTCATACCTTCTGCCATTGCCTTCCCAAATCCCGATTGTTTTAGTTCTTTCATGCTAGGCGCGTATGCAGTACTCTTTGTTATGACCAATGCACGCTCCGGACTTGGTATTTTGTGGTATGGAAACATACTAAACCTATATTCAAGCAATCTAGCTACTGTTTTACCCGATTTTAGGTCGTTTTCAGTCACTTTCATTATTTCATCATCATACACATACATGTTTTTGCCAGTTGTGGCTATTGCGGCTATTTCTTCTTTCGTCCATTGGTCGTTTATGTCTAGGTATATGTCTTCTATGTTAGCACGCACCAGTTGGCTAGTGTAGGGCGCAACAGAATAAGTATATCCGTCAAACGAAAACTGTTGAGTTTTAAACTCAGGAGCATTCCAGGTCAGGTCCCATTTGGCATGGTAGGTATCTTCCAGTCTGTATTTTCGTGTGGTATTTTCGGTGTATGCTGCAGGCATAGGTGGCGCATCACTGCCGCTTTTCCATTCTATTTGTCTTATTTCTTTGGCATCAGAAAACTCAGGTCCTTCAAACCATACATTGTCATACGTCAGCTTATTGTTTAGTAAGGTAAGTGGCGATGTGATGCCTATTTTAAAAATTCGTTTGTCGCCAGCTGGTACCGGAAAAACCCTAACAGAAACTGTATTACCTTCTTGCCAGTGTACTACCGATGGGTCTCTTTGCTCCACACCTACTATCTGTTTGTATGCACTATCTGCTTTTGCTTTGGATGTCAGTATGCCCTTTCTCTCTTCATCATTAATCCATAGCGATAGCGACGTAACAACGCTACCCTCTGCTAAGTGAAAGGTATATATTGCTTCTTCTTGTCCCCACCTATTTACTCTATGGCCAGTATTGGCTACTGTTATAGTTTTTTCGGTGTAGGCTATTCTTTGTTCTGGCCATATACCTACATTAGTTATTACATAATCGGTTTTTAGATTGTTCCCCGACCACAATCTTTCTTGAGTCTTATGTCCAGACAGGTACATCGACTCTAGTATTTTTATCCTTTCATCTATGCTTATTGCTGGTTTGGGTACCATGAATCCCGCTATCATTATAAGTGGGTCGTGTTTTCTCGCTTCCTCAAAATTCAGGTTCGGCATCTCAAATCCGAATTCAAACACATTATCTTTGGGCATACTGTATAGCAGCTCACCTTTCAGGTACTTTTCAGTAAGTGGATAGTCTGGTAGGTGTCTAGCGGTTCTTATCCAGCCGGGTAGTTCGTCATTGTCGTCTATCAGGGTTTGTTGGTAGTTTTTGGCTATTTGCGAGTTTATTTTATCCCATTGCCATACAAACGCTGCTACAATAATTATTGCTGTTGCAGCACCCGCTATTATATATCTTACCTGTTTGTGTTCATCAGCCCAGCATTTGTATATTCTTCTTGATAGGTAAATAACAATAACTATCGGTAAAAAGGCATGCAATGAAAAACCCAGCAATATGCTGCCTAACAGTCCGAAAATGTAAATATTGAACAGGTAAATACTCAGATAAAGAAACAGCAATAACGACATGCCTGTAAGCCACCACGATATGGTTTTTGCCCATGACGGTATCTTGTACAACACAGGCTGAATGAGCATATTAATGCTGCTTATTACCAATGCAACTGTGAGCCATGTTGCCGATTGCTCAAAAACCACAATATTTTTATTGAGCGAATAGGCACTTATCAGAAACAATACCAATAGTACAGGTGCGTTTTGCGACAGTAGTTTTTTGTTTCTATTCACTAACAGATATACTAACGATATAAGATAGTTGAGTACAAATATTCCAAACGTCCCAAAGTCTTCATTGTGTGACTCCATTAGTTGCGGTAATACATATATTGCCAGCGATAAAACAATGGCATATAGTCCTTTTTTGTACAGTGGCAGGAGCTGTGTTTCTGTGTCGTTTGACATGTTGTAATATTTGGGGGGGAGATGATTTGCTATTTTACAGAACGTTAGGTAGTAGATAATATTGTAATGACATTTTGTTAAACAATATGGAGTCAACAATAACAGTTTATATAATCATCGTTTTTTCATCCTTCGTTATGATGAAAACCGATTAATAATTACATTTGACTATTACTGTATCATAATGACAAAGAAGATAACGAATACCAACAAAAAACCGGTACAGGCACCACCGCAAAAACAAGCTGTAGTGGTAGAAAAGGCACCTGTGGTAAAAGACCCGTTGATACCTGCTTGGCTGTACGAATTCAAATTTCAGGCCATCATAGTAGGGCTACTGGCATTTGTATTTTATTGCAATACTTTCAAGCACGAGTATGCGCTGGATGATACCATAGTTATAGTGAAGAACGAATATGTGTATGAAGGTTTTGCAGGTATCAAGGATATCCTCACCAAGGATGCTTTCGATAGCTATTACCGGCAGTTCAATTCTTCTAATCAGCTTGCAGGTGGTCGTTATCGTCCCCTGTCTATCGTCACCTTTGCTATAGAGCAGCAGTTTTTTGGTGCAGTACCTAAAGACAAGGTAGATAGTGTACTGGAGCGGGGCATGACCTACGAAATGAAGGCCCCAGCCGAGCAAAAGTTTTTGCAAAATATGGCTACCCGCCACGTTTTTAATGTATTATGGTATATGGGGTGTGTCATTACTTTGCTGTACTTCCTCAGGAATATAGTGTTTAAGGATAATAGTATTATTGCGCTGATTGCGGCAGTATTGTTTACTGCTCACCCCATACATACCGAGGTAGTAGCCAATGTAAAGAGCCGAGATGAGATAATGTCACTGATGCTCATTTGTGCTACGTTTATCTATGCATTTAAGTATCATGAGGATGAAAAAATAAAGAACCTCATCATTGCCTTAGGCTGTATGTTCTTAGCCTTCCTTGCCAAGGAATATGCTATTACCATGGTTTTACTGCTGCCGTTAGCCTTCTATTTGTTCAATGGGTTTTCTATATCCAAGTGTTTTTCGGCTACATTGCCTTATATAGCAGTAGTAGTAGTGTATGCTATGGTGCGTTTCAGCATAGTAGCTTCTATGAATGCCAGCTCTGACAACGATATCCTGAACAATCCGTATGCCAATGCCGATAAAATAGAGAAACTGGCAACTAAGATATCTACTACGCTCAATTATATAAAGCTGCTGCTTTTCCCGCATCCATTATCGTCAGACTATTCTTATAATACTATTTCTTACAAGACATTTGCTCATTGGTCTGTATGGTTGTCGCTGATAGTGCACGTGGCATTGTTTAGAGGTATGTTTTATTACTTCAAGAAAAAACATGTTCTCTCTTTCGCTATTGCTTTTTACCTGCTCAATCTCCTGATTGTGTGTAACATCATATTTAATATTGGTGGTACTATGGGCGAGCGTCTTATATTTCACTCATCTGTAGGGTTCTGCATAGCAGCAGCATGGCTATTGTACAAGGGTATGGAGCAGATCAAGTCTGCTGCTACCGGCAGAATGGCACTGGGTGCTGTAGTGGTGCTGATAGTAGGCCTGTATGGATTCAAAACTATAGACCGAAATGCAGACTGGAAAAACGATGAAACACTGTTTGGACATGATATAGAAAACTCACCCAACAGTGTACTGGTAAATGCCAATGTTGCTTCGTCATACGTCAATAGGTCTGAAGCTGAAAAAGACACGGTTAAAAAACATGCCGATCTTCGAACGGGTATTAAATATTATAATAAGGCACTAGAGGTACACCCTACCTTCGTGTCGGGGTATATGAACAGAGGTGTAGCTTACCTGAAACTAGATATGCCCGATAGTGCCAAAGCTGACTACGACAAGGCAAAACAGTTGTATCCTAATTACCCCAAAATGTATGAAGTGTATTACAATTTGGGAGTATGTTACTATTTGTCTGGACGTGTGCAGGATGCTATAGGTATATGGCAAACGGTGATGAAGATGGAGCCTAGCTATATACTGGCGCAGCAGAGTATCAATACTGCGGTGCTGCAGTTGCAAGCTGCCCAGCAGCAAGCAGCAGCACCACAGGCAGCCGCGCCACCACCACCCAAGCCATAGCACGATATTGTCCACAAAAAGCTGATTTGCCCCACTCGCACATACCTATATGAAGGAAGATATATTTCGCAAGAAGACGCTCACCCATATCAACAAAGAAGTAGCTGACGGTCTTATAGATGGTCATGCGTCTAGTATGCAGAAGGTGCTCACAGTGCGCGATCTCACCTTTATGGGTATAGCTGCTATAGTGGGTGCAGGCATATTTTCGACTATTGGCAAGGCTAGTTTTGATGGTGGGCCGGGAATTATACTGTTGTTTTTGTTTGTATCGGTAGCTTGTGGATTCTCCGCTATTTGTTATGCCGAGTTTGCTAGTATGGTACCTGTGTCGGGTAGTGCTTATACCTACTCCTATGTTGCTTTTGGTGAGGTCATAGCATGGATTATAGGTTGGGACTTACTGATGGAGTATGCTATTGGTAATATTGCTGTAGCCATATCGTGGAGCAGTTATTTTACATCGTTGGTCAATAGCATAAAGATAGGGGGAGTGCAGCTGCATATACCAGAGTACCTAGCTACCGACTACTGGACTGCCAAAGATGGGCTATCTGAGGCAGCTAAACTTGCCTGGACCAATGCACCAATAGTAGCTGGTACAAGGTTTATATGCAATCTGCCTGCTTTCTTTATTACCATCATTATCACTTGGATAATCTATATAGGCATTCGCGAGTCGCGCAGGAGTACTAATATAATGGTGATACTCAAAATAGCCATTATCATACTGGTGATGGTAGCTGGTTGTTTTTATGTAGATACCGCCAATTGGACCCCCTTTCTGCCGAATGGTATAGGTGGTCTGCTGGCAGGCACATCGGCTGTGTTTTTCTCTTACATAGGTTTCGATGCCATTTCTACTACTGCTGAGGAGTGCCGCAATCCGCAGCGCGACCTGCCTAGGGCTATGTTTTATTCACTCATTATATGCACAGTAGTGTATGTATTAGTTGCACTAGTGCTTACGGGTATGACCAGTTATAAACTCCTCAATGTAGGTGATCCGCTGGCA
>CAZRPA010000077.1:0-18509 GCA_964601855.1 uncultured Flavipsychrobacter sp.
CAGAACCAACTGCTACACCAGTAACTACACCTGTGCTGCTTACAGTAGCATCATCACTGCTGCTGCTCCATGAGCCACCAGTGACACTATTAGACAATGTAAGTGTACTGCCCGTACATACAGTAGAAGAACCTGTGATAGTGCCAGCATTTGGTAGTGCATTAACGGTAAGTATTGCGGTGGTAATTTCCGTACCACATGAGTTAGTAGCCGTATATGTAACAATAGCAGTACCTACATTTACACCCAAGACAGCGCCGGCCAATGGAGAAATACTTCCATTTGTGTTGCTGATAGTCCATATACCTTCTGGTGCAGTGCTAGATAAAAATGTAGTAGATCCAACACAAACAGTCAATTCGCCAGTTATTTCACCAGCTTCTGGAAGTGGGTTAACCAAGATGTCTCTTACCGCAACTGTCGTTCCACATTCGTTAGTTACAGAATAACTTATTGTAGCAGTACCCGCAGAAATACCAGTAACAAGACCTGATTCTGATACAGAAGCATTGTCATTGCTAACTGACCAAGACCCGTCAATTGCTGAGCTTGTGAAGGTTGCTGAAGAACCAGCACAGAGTACTGAATCACCAGTAATAGAACCAGCAAAAGGCAAAGTATTTACGACAATATTTCTTGTTGCAGATACTGTACCACAAGAATTACTAACTGTATAGCTAATAACTGTAGAGCCAGTAGCAAGACCTGTAACAACACCCGATGCACTTACAGTAGCGACACTAGGGCTTGTGCTTGTCCAAGAACCACCAGATGCAATGTTGGTAAGAGTAGTTGTGCTACCAACACATACGCTTGACGCTCCTGAAATTGAACCAGCATTGGGCAAGGGGCTTATTGTTGCAGAAGTAGTTGCAAAACCTGTACAGCCCTCACCGACAGATACAGAAACAGAATAAGTACCTGAAGCAGCAGCGGTAACATCTGATATAGTAGGGTTTTGTAGTGTTGAGGTGAAACCTTCAGGACCACTCCAGCTATATGATGCACCTGCTCCTCCGCCAGTAGCAAATAGACTTAGCGTACTACCTTCACAAACAGTGCCACTAGTGCTCGATGCAGAAATAGCTAGAGGCATAACTACAATAGTAAAAGTATCATTTCTAGATGCACCTAAGTTGTCAGTACCACTAACAACGAACGTATGACTACCTATATTACACGGAGATCCAGTGATTGTTAATGTATCTCTTGACACTGCGAAGTAACCACTGGCACCGCCAATTGTAGTATTGCAAGGAGTAGTACCAATTGCAGTCAACGTACTAGAAGTAAGTTGCCCTATTTCAGGACCTATCCAATTGACATAATAACTCTGTGTAGTACCACAATAGATTGTATCTCTACGCCCAGAAGGCATTCCACTAACTGAAGGTGGAAGGTTTCCAGTGTCTTCAACAGTTGTTGAAAAACAATTGTACTCAAGATAGCGAACACCAGCACCTGTCACATTATCAACGTAAGAATAACCATCAAACTGGAAACGACCCACTTGTATATAGTTTACGCCATCACCAGCATTTACTCCTACTGTTGCAGCCGGACCACCAAATCCAGTAGCTCCAGTAGTAGCCCAATTCATTTGACCATAGCGGAATGCAACGTTGTTGCCTATGCCAATTTCTGGCTCTAAACCATCAGATATAATGATTTGTAGTGAATCTAATGGTGGAGCAATATTTGAAAAACGTCCTACACCAGGCCAAGTAGCAATAAGCATGTGAGGAAATACTTTGTAGTGCATCAATGCACTCGCGGCTGGTCGGGTATCAATGTCTGTCCAATAACCAGCAACCATTGGGGTACTGATAGGGAAACCAGAAGCAACATATGTAGATAATGGACCAGTAAAAGTAATGTTACCGTTGTTATTTATATAGCAAGAAGTATAGCTATTACCATATAGAGTAAATGTAAAAGGTAAAGAAATAAGCCCTGTTGATCCATCATCATTTCTCGCTAGTGTTGAGTAAGAAGCATCTGGGTTAATAAAGCATCCATCATTCCAAGTTAAAGCGGTACTTGGTGCCGGACCAGGAGCCGGTGCTGGCGATGATGGAGTAGGTAGTGTAGGTAAGGAGGCATAAAAGGCTGCCTTAGAAGCATCATAACCAGGATCGGACGGATGTGGTAATGATTGCGCTTTCGCATAACTGCCAGCCAACAATAAAGGCAGGCAAAATGCAAGAACTAACTGAATACAGTTTCTCTTCATGTTTTTTGTTTTTTTGTTTACATAATGGTTTAGAAAAAAAGAAGGGCAGGGTAACATCAGTGTTTAAAATTCTGTGAAGTAAATTTACTTACACATTGGACATACAAATATAAATCATTGGCTACTAAATTTAGTAGTTTTTTGTCCCGTGATTCTGATATTATTTTATTATAAATTACTATTCGCTATTCGTTGCTGCACATGCAATGGATATAAATAATAAATTGTAACTATATGATAAAGTTAGTTTTTGAATGTGAAACAACCAATGTGATTTGTGATTGGTCATGGTATGTTGAGTAATTTAAAGTTTGATGAAATACTAAAGTTTTTTTCCTAGAAACTAATAGTTCTTGTTGTAAAAGCAACAGGTTTAAGTACGAAATAGGACATGCAACTTTTGAATACCATTAATACGGGTGTAGCTGTTTTGTTGAATTTAGTAGTAAAATATAGAATGCTATTCTAGTTTATTTATCTTGTATTGCCGACCAATACAGCAGATTTTGGTGTGCTGTCTGTAATTGTTATCATTTCTTTGTCTATAGGTAGCATTTAAAAAAACATCCACAACGTATAACACATTGTGGATGCAAGATGAAAACAACTCTAAATATAATGAGAATGCTATTTTCTATTAATCTTCCATTTATTGATAGAGCTAGTTGTAGAAAGAACTACTTCAGGCTTCTTATGTTTGTGCCAAATGTGTGCAGAAAGTATGGCTGCTACTTCTTCTCCTTCTTCACTGTCAACATTCAAATATTCTGGTTTGAAATACTTATCTATAAACTTAGTGTCAAAATTTCCATTTCTAAATGGTTCTGTTTGCACAGCCCATTTGCCGAAGGGTAGAGTAGTTTTTATACCCTTTATGTAGTATTCATCTATTGCTCTACATAGTCTTTCTATAGCCTCATGGCGGGTAGGTGCATGTACTATGAGTTTGGCTATCATGGGGTCATAGAATATTGGTATATCCATTCCTTCTTCATATGCATCATCTACTCGTACTCCTGGTCCCTTTGGTGGCTGGTACATTTCCAGTCTTCCGGTGTCAGGCAAGAAGTTATTATAAGGGTCTTCAGTGCATACTCTGAGTTCTATAGAGTGTCCGTTAATTTTCAAATCTTCTTGACTGAAAGATAGTTTGTGACCACGGGCTACATTTATCTGCTCTTTTACTAGATCTATGCCTGTTATCATTTCTGTAACACAATGTTCTACCTGCAATCTGGTATTCATTTCCAGGAAGTAAAAATTCAATTGTTCATCTACCAGAAACTCTACAGTACCAGCACCGTAATAGTTGCAAGAGCGAGCCGCAGCTATAGCACATTCACCCATTGCCTGCCTTATTTCTGTGGTAAGACAGCTTGATGGTGCTTCTTCAATTAATTTCTGATGTCTGCGTTGAATGCTGCATTCGCGCTCAAAAAGATACACATAATTGCCATGTTGATCGCCCATTAGTTGTATTTCAATATGCTTTGGGGAGCCTACATATTTTTCAATGAACACATCATCATTGCTGAAGGAATTTAATGCTTCACTTTTTGCTGCACGTACCTGTTCTTCAAATTCTTCATCATTATTTACCACTCTCATTCCCTTGCCACCACCACCTGCCGAGGCTTTCACCAATATAGGGTATCCTATGCCTCGGGCAATATCTCTAGCTTCTGCAATGTCTTTTACAGGCTCTTCAGTGCCAGGGACCATTGGGACATTAAATTTTTTAGCAGCTTGCTTAGCTCCTATTTTGCTGCCCATTACTTCTATTGAATGTGCCGAAGGACCTATGAAAATAAGACCAGCGTCTGATACAGCTTTAGAGAAAGAAGCGTTTTCGCTCAAGAATCCATAGCCAGGGTGAATACCTTCAGCTCCGGTTTTTAGGGCTACTTCTATTATTTTATCGGCTCTAAGGTAAGATTGCGACGACAATGCAGGACCTATACACACTGCTTCATCTGCGTATCTCACAAATGGCATGTTTCTATCTGCTTCTGAGAAAACTGCTACTGTTTTTATTCCCATTTCACGTGCCGTGCGCATCACTCGCATAGCTATTTCGCCACGATTGGCAATCAATATTTTTTGCATTCAGGAGGATGTTATTTTGTCAGATTAATCAATAAAAGCGATAATCTGTTTCTGTCATTAAATGAGTCACTTCTCGACGTTGCTAAGGTAGGGAGAATTTGTTTTACTATCAATTTTTACGAGTATTGACAAGCGTATTCTGTTTTAGCTGCCTTAATTCAGCCGACAATGCTAATACTTTTGAACTATTGTGATATACCTGTATATTTATGGCTGATTATAAATTCAGCAACAACATGAAATTACTTTATACTTTACTCATATTGCTAATGGCAAATGAGGTTAATGCGCAAGACATCTGCAAACAAATAAAAAAAGAAGTAGCAGACAACAAACAGCAGTGGGATTATTCTACCCCAGTGAAAGGGGAAGAAATGCCCATGATATCCATAAAACGTAGTGTGAGTATCGACGAAGATTATCCGTTTGATAATTATGTAGTAGTATTCAAAGTTATATGCCAGCTCGATGACATTTATACCCTATCTGGCGATACGAGCAGAACAGAAAAGCAAGAGAAAAAAATGGTGATTGAATTTGATGACAATACAAAGATTACGGATGAGGAAATAGAAATATTACACGATTATACCCAAGATAGAGCAGAGGCTATAAGATATGTATTTTACACAGTGCCTACCGAATCTTTGAATGACATAGCTTCAAAGAAGATTACCAAATTTACGCTAGCTACTCAAGAAGTAGCAGTGCCACCAGCACTATCGGCTAATATGCAGCAATATGCAAAGTGTATCAAAGAAGCAAAACACGAAGGAAAATAAACTAAAGTCCGGAAACAGGCGTTTTTACGTCATGATAAAACATGAACTTCCATTGTTCATTTCTACCTCTTTCTGCATATTGCTCCCTTAGTTGCATTGCTTTTTTGCCATCATAGTCATATTTTGCCACGTATTTCATTTTCAACTGTTTCAGTTGCGGGGCTTCATCGCCACCAAAAAATATTTTTTCGCCATCTTCCTCTACAAGGAACACTATGTGCTGTGGGCAATGTCCGCCTGAGTGCATGTATGTAATGTATCCATCTATTGTGCCAGAGGTACCATCTAGCCAGCGTACCTGATTGGTAGCTAGTAGGGGTTCTATATCGTGTGGGTAGTAAGATGGTAGCCCTTTTTTAAGTGCAAAATCTGCTTCTTCTCTGTATATATAGTAGTCTGCATTAGGGAAGGTGGTGTGTATCATACCATAGTTATCTGTAAAAACCAGACAGCCTGCATGGTCTTTGTGCAGGTGCGATAGCAATACTTTAGTGACCTGTGCAGGCTCGTAGCCATGCTGGCGGAGATTGTGGTGTATTTGTAAAATACCCTCCTGATTTCTGAAGCCAAGACCAGTATCCAGAATAATGATGTCATTTTTTGTTACTACCAAAAACGGTTGCACCTCCACCAGCAAAGAACCCACAGGACGGTCGTTTAATTCATCAGTTTCTTCATTGAATGGCACAAACTCTTTGTCGTGACCAATTGTAAACACACCTTCTGATAATGGATAGATTGTAGGCATAAAACAAATGTAGCTGTAAAATGATGAGCCGAAAGAATAGTATTACCTAATGAGTACTTGTCTGTCGGCATCTAGTCTTACTAATATGAATATGAGTATGCTGAAAGAAAGCAAAGATGAACCTCCATAACTGATAAAGGGTAGGGTGATGCCTATAACTGGTGCAAGACCTATAGTCATGGAAATATTCACTGCAAAGTGGAAAAACAATATACATGCTACACAATAGGCATAAATTCTGGTGAAATCTGAACGTTGCCGCTCGCCAAGGTGAATGATACGTAGCATTAAACTTATGTATATGATTATCAAAACCGCACTACCCACAAATCCAAACTGTTCACCCACAGCGCAGAATATAAAATCTGTGTTTTGCTCAGGTACAAATTGGTTTTTGGTAGAGGTTCCATTCAGGTAACCTTTTCCAAACATACCACCAGAACCTATGGCTATCTTTGATTGAAGGACATTGTATTCCGAACTATTAGTTTTTTCTTTTTTCTCATCGCCAGGTGCAAAAGCTTTGTTGTATTCATTTGGTACTTCTATCCCTATCATAGAGTATATCCGCTCTATCTGATGTTTTTGAAGTACTTTTTTGAACACAAAAGGAACGGCTATTTGCGAAAAAATAATAGCTACAAGCCACACACTTATTATAACAATTCTGGCACCTATATTGCGTTTTAGTGTACTTCTTGATAAATATCCAATCAGTATTGTAAGTACAGTAAGCAGAATGGCAAGTGTAGTTCTGTCTATAAGCAACGAAGTAAGTACAAGCGCTATGGCACCAAAGCCAATAAGCAAAATGGCATTAGGTAAACCCTCTCTATACATTACCAGAAAAAATGTAAAGTAAACCAATGCAAGCCCAGTTTCTTTTTGCAGCAGTATCAGCACAGCTGGGGTTAATGCTATTGCTGCACCTATAAACCTGTTTTTGAGCTTTTTAAAGTTTGTTTCGTTTAGCGATAAAAACTTGGCTAGTGCCATAGATGTGAAGATTTTGGCTACCTCTCCAGGCTGAAAACGAAAACTGCCTACACCAAGCCAAGATCTAGACCCCTTAACATCTACACCCGCAAAAATGGTGATAATGAGCACCGCAATACAGATAGTATAAAGCAAAAATGCAAACGACGAAAAGAATTTACTATCGGTAAGTATGATAATAAAGCCTATAAATAATGAGTAGCCAAGCCATATTATCTGACGCATATAGCTTTTGTTCATCATTATCAAAGACGTGTCGGTAGTGCGATGTTCTACTGAAAATATAGCAAGTATACCAATGGTTACGAGCATTATATACAGCAGCAGCACAATGCCATCTAGCCTATTGAACAATGTTTTGCGAATGGTACTCATAATGTGGTTTAATTCCTTTTTTTGTTTTTGAGTTTATAGTTTATCCATTTGTTATATATGGCTACGTTTTCAGCATTGTTTATACTGTCTTTTACACGTTTTCGTTCCACTTTTGCTTCATATACCATTTGGTCGCGCAGCCTTATCACAGAGTCTATGGTGTATACATATCTGTTTATGAGTTTGGCATTCATCATTTTGTCTTCTACAGCTTTTCGTTTGTAAGTCACACTGTCTTTCAGATATTTCTCCATCACCAGACTGGCAATAGGTGCTGCCCATGTGGCTCCATATCCCGAGTTTTCTATGGCTACTGCTATTGCTATTCTTGGATTTTCGCGTGGTGCAAAAGCTACAAACATCGAGTGGTTTTGCATTTTTATTACTTCGCCATTTACTACTGCTTTGTTTTCAGCAGTACCAGTTTTGGCACATACTGTTATGCCTTCTATTTTAGCTCCACCGGCTGTACCATGGTCTACCACATCTTGCATGGCTTGCTGCACTATTGTGAAGGTGGTGTCAGGTATGTTGAGCACCACATGTTTTTCTTGGTACTTTCTCAGTAGGGTGTCTTTTTCGTTTTTGCCTATCGATTTCACGAAGTGTGGTGTATAGTAATACCCTTTGTTGGCTATAATGCACATGCCATTTGCCATTTGTAGCGGTGTTAGCAACAGTTCGCCCTGCCCCATACCCACAAAAACAATGGTGCAGGAATTCCAAGATCTGTTGTACATTTTGTTGTACAGAGTTGTGTCAGGCACAAGCCCTTTCCCTTCATAGGGTATGTCTATGCCTGTTTGCCTGCCATATGCAAAACTTGTGTAGTAATCGTGCCACATTTGTAGCCCTTGCTTTACTGTCTTACCTTCATTATTGTCTACCGTCATCCTGAATATGTGGCTGAAATAAGAATTGCAAGAGTGCGCTAGGGCAGCTCTGAAATTGGCAGCATGACCGGCATCTGAGTGTTCGCAAGCTATTCTTCGGTTACAGCCTCCGTAACCACCATGACATGGGTAGCCATAGTTGGGGGTAATAGCACCTACATTTAATGCAACAAGGCCTGTATAAGGTTTTATGGTAGAACCGGGTGGGTACATGGCTTGGGTGGCTCTATTGAATAGTGGTCTGGTTGCCTCTCTGTATAGTTTAGCATAATTGCGCGAGCGTGCCTTTCCTCTTAGTAGGTTGGGGTCGTAGGTGGGGCTGCTTACCATAGCCAATATACCACCTGTTTGGGGGTCTATTGCTACTACACTACCTATCTTGTTGGCCATTAGTTTTTCGGCATATTCCTGCAGCTCCATGTCCAAATACAGTTCCAGTTGTTTGCCCGATACTTCTTGGCTATCCAGTTCGCCGCCACGGTAGGGGTCTCTGGGACGGTTAAATTTATCTCTTTCCAGATAGTGAACCCCTCTTTGTCCACGCAGCACTTCTTCATATTGTAGCTCCAGTCCGCTTAGTCCAGTATAGTCTCCCTGACGGTAGGATGCATACCGGGGCTTTTTTAGCATTTCGGGCGATACTTCGCCTATGTAACCCAGCATAAGCCCTGCAATGGGTTTTTCGTATATTCGGATGTTTCTTTCTATCAATTCAAACCCCGGAAACTTATAAGCATTCTCCTGAAACCGAGCAGTTTGTTCTTCGTTAAGCAACTCCATAAAAGGGCTTTGCCTCACCTCTAGGTTTCGTACTAGTACTTTGCCTAGAATAGATTCGTAAGTAGCTTTGTCAATATTGAGCGATGCACACAATTCAGAAGTGTCCAGTGTTTTGGGCACGTTTCTAGGCGTTATCATCAAGTCATATATGGGGGTGTTTGACAGTAGCGTGCGTCCTTTTCTATCTATTATCACACCTCTGGGTGGGTATACTACTTTTTTGTAAATAGCTATATCGTTCGCTAGTATTTTGTATTTAGGTTCAAAATTTTGTAAAAAGAATAGTCGGAGCAGCATAATTATTGCAACCCCAATAAATATAATACTGATAACATACCGACGTGGGTTTGCCACAAGAGACATACGAGCGAATTGATAGACTAAAAACCAGATGCAAACCTAACATAAATACATGGTCTGTTAGGTGGCAATACAATAACTTTTTTTAACACAATTGTGAATAACTCGATAGAAAAGGAATATCGCCCAATTACATGATT
The DNA here is from genome assembly GCA_964601855.1 of uncultured Flavipsychrobacter sp. GTDB lineage: Bacteria > Bacteroidota > Bacteroidia > Chitinophagales > Chitinophagaceae > Nemorincola. The sequence goes on from CAZRPA010000077.1 coordinate 9,414, forward strand.
CAAATGAGGGTTTTGGGGTTGTTGTTTGTTGATTTGTATTCAAGATTATTATTAAGTAGGCAAATAAAACTGCTGATATTCAATTTTGTACATTCAATAAGTATACACAATGCAATCGTTTAATCTCGTCATCTGTATTGGTTTTTTATGCACAAAAAAGCACTGCTGTTTTAGCAGTGCCCATAATTAAATTCTTGATTGTAGATTTATGCGTCTTTTTTTGGTGGTAGGTCAAAAGCCACTGCATCATGTTCGAAATTGCCTCTGTGCGATCCGTCACAAAAAGGTTTGTTTTTAGACAGTCCGCATCTGCATATAGATACTACTTCTCTGCCGCCTAATCCATAAATATTTCCGTTTTTGTCTGCCATCTCAAAATCTCCCTCTATGCGCATAGAGCCGTTACTATTGATGGTAATTTTAGTTGTTGCCATTTTACATTGTTTGAGGGTGAAGATAGTACAAACATTTGATCAGGTAGGTGGGTCATCAGCTAGTTTTTGAGGTAAAAAAAAGTGCAGCCAATTTGGCTGCACCAGATTTTTTGATAGCGTAGAAGTGTATTAGTTGCCACCAAATCTTAGTCCCACACATATAGGGCGTTGGTCTATGCCATTGTCATATAATGAGTTCATTTGATAGCTGGCAAAGAACCTCAGCACACCTTCTACACCAAACTCGGCGGTGAGGCAAGTGTTAAAGTCGGCAAGGTCAAAGTTGCCACGGGTTTTTACTTTACCGCGTTCGTTAGATATTTGTTTGTTTAAAGTGGTCATTCTGTAGCCTGCAGTTACTCCAGCACCGTAAACTAGCCATGTTTTTTTGTGCATTCTGGTTTTGCCAGTCAGCATCAGCGGAATATTTACATAGCTGACAGCAAGTTTGTTTTTTCTGAAGTTCAATGCGTCTTCTAATATGATACTGTTCGGGTTCTTTTTGTAGCTTATGTCTTCCTCAAATCTGAAGTTGTATATCTGTATGCCTAGTCCTGTAGACATATACAAACGTTGGTTTTTAGTTTTTACTGCTAAAAATTTTACGCCTATTGGGGTGAAATTTACATTAATTGACTTAGAAGGACGTAGGTCAAATAAACTTTCGTTTCGGCTGTTGGCAGGTACATTTAGGTAATTTACCACGCCTGGGTCATTGTAGTTGGTGTTGTCATTCAGCAAGTTTACACCTATATCGAACATGGCAAAACTTGTTTTGAATTTACCAACCTTTTCGCATTCCTTTTTTTCTACTTTACCAGCTTTTGCCTTTGTAGTGCTGTCGTTGGTTTCCACAGTTATTCCGTTGTTTGAGATGTGTATTGAATGAGACTTCTTCTTTTTTGATGTCTCATCAGTGTTCTCCTGAGCCAGTAATGTGTTGGCAAAAAGCAATCCCGCTATTGCGGCTGTAGCGCAAAGTGTACGTTTCATAAATAATAAATTAAGAGATTTGTGTGATTAAAATGATACTGTGAGTTTTTTGTTTTGCAGTTTCAGAGATATACTTGTTTCTGACAAACTGTGTCTTATGGCATTTACTTTGTCGTATCCGCTGGCCAGTGCTGATGCTACATTTTCCATGCCTTCTTTTTTCAGTTCATCTATAGGTAGTTTATCCAGAAACGACTGTGTTGTTTGCCCGTTGTCTATGTATATCGCTGCATCGGGTAGATTTGTTACAGCTACAGAAAAATAATTTTTCTCTTCCGTTGCTAGTGCTGCAAATGTTGGTTCTATTTTTTCAATTGCATCTTTTGTTAGTTTATTTGTAGTCAATGCTACCGCAGCCGCATTGTTATCTTCTTTTACTTGCTGAGTTACTTGCGTTTGTGTACTTGTATTGGCAGTTTTGCTGGTTGGCAGTTTAGTGGCTACATTATTGCTAGCTATTGTAGCTGGGCTAGAGGTCGTGGTAGGTGCAGCCGCAGAAGGCGTTTCAGTATTGCTAGGTGTGTTGTTGTTATAATTGTTTGTGTTATTGTTTATTGTAGTGTTTATTTGGGTGTTTACACTAGCTATATCGGCAGTGTTGTTAGTTTGCACTGTAAGTTTGTATATCGATAAGCAAACCAACGCAGCCACACCAGCAGCTATAGCGCTTCTTTTCCAGTTGATAAAGGGTACTATTTTGTTGGTGTATTCAGGTTTGGTGAGGGTAGCTTTTTGGGTATAAGTAAGGGTAGTATCTGGTATCATTTTGGTCATAGTATAGGCTGCCAGTTCGTTTTGTAGCTCAGGATGCTCAAATACGAAGTTCATTAGCGCTTGCTCTTCGGCTGGCTTCAGCTCGCCATCGGCGTGCATCATCATGTATTCTTCATAGTTATCCCAAGTTATCATGTCTATATTATGTTTTCTACGCTTACCAGATATTCTTTGAGTATTTTTCTTGCCCTAAACAGGTACACTTTCACCTGCGATTCGTTGAGTCCAGTTATTTGTCCTATTTCTTCATAGTTATAGCCTTCATAGTCTTTAAGTAGTACCAGTGCTCTTGCTTGTTCGTCCAGTTGCGCTAGTGCTCTATCTAGTATTCTTTTCAGGTCGGGGTTGGCTGGTGAGTAGGTTTCTTCTGGTGCTTCTTTGTAGGTTATTTTCGATTTTTTACGATAGTTATCTACCGATTGTCGATAAGCCACCTGAAAAAGAAATGCCTTGGCTTTCGCTGGTTGCACTTCTTCTTTTTTCTGCCACAGTACTTCGAAGCTACTCTGCACTACATCATTTGCATCACTCTGCTGTCCGGTACACTTGCACGCAAACCTGAACAGAGAATCTGCCCATTCTTGCACACATTGGTTATACTGTTTAGCGTCCATTCCCTAGTATATCGTGGGTTGTGAAAAAAAGTTACAGTTTTTAGAAAATATTTTTCTGGAAAAATTGAAACTGCCTGATTGAACTAATTTTTGCAAAAATATCGAAGTGTCTGATTGAAAGCTCAGATATAGCAAAACCCCACTATGCATTTAAGTATTTGCAGCAAAGTGGGGTTGTACGAAATCTGTAGTGGTACATTACAGCACCTGTACTATCAGAAACTTCAGGTATTGAGTATTTGGCACATTCCACAGTATAGGGTGGTCTGATGCTTGTGTTTGCCAGCATACTTGTCTCAGCGTACGGTGTGCATCTTTAGCCGCCATTTCTATAGTTTTCAAGAATAGGTCGGGTGGCACAAGGTTGGTACAAGACGCCGTCACCAAAAATCCACCAGGTTTCACTAGCTTCATGCCTCTCAGGTTTATTTCCTTATAGCCTGTTATGGCTTTTTGTATGTTCTCTCTGCTTTTTGTAAATGCCGGAGGGTCTAGTATTACAGTGTCATACCGTTTTCCCTCTTTCACCCATAGTTTCAGTGCATCAAATGCATTTATTGCCTGAAACTTACAGATATCACTATAGCCATTCAGCTCAGCGTTTCGGCGGGCAGTAGCCACAGCATTTTCAGAGATGTCGAGCCCCATTACACTTTTGGCACCATAGTGTGCAGCATGTAGCGAAAAGGTACCAGTATAGCAGAAAGCCTCTAATACATCGGCACCTTTCACTATATGTTGTATGGCGCGTCTGTTATCTTGCTGATCCAGAAAATATCCTGTTTTCTGTCCATTCTCTATATCTACATGAAATTTCAGCCCATTTTCATTGATAATGATGTTAGTATCAAATGGCTCGGTAAGAAATCCTTTTATCTGCTCCATGCCTTCCAGTGTACGCACTGGCACGTCATTGCGCTCATATATTCCTTTGGGGCTGAATATTTTGTTTAGTGCAGTTACTATAGCAGGTTTCCATTTTTCTATGCCTAACGCCAGTGTTTGTATTACAAAGTAGTCGTTGAATTTATCTATAATAAGTGCGGGCAACTGGTCTGCTTCACCAAATATCAGTCGGCAGTTTTCTACATATCCCAGTTGTTTGCGATATTCCCATGCCTCGCGTATGCGGCGAGCAAAGAATTTATCGTCTATCACATCATCTTTCTGTCTGGTTAGCAATCGTATGCGTATTTGCGAAGCAGGATTGAAGTAACCCTTGCCAACAAAAGAGCCATTATAGGAGTATACTTCTACAATATCGCCTGGTTCGGCGGTGCCTTCGCTGTCGCCCAGTTCATTGCCAAATATCCACGGATGCCCGTTTATGACGCGGTCGCCGATTTTCTTTCTCAAAAAACATTTCATCATGCAAAAATAGTGTTCGTTGTCCACTGTTCTCACTAATTTTGACACTATGTTGCAGAAGTTGGTAATCAGGAATTATGCTATCATAGACCACCTGGTAATAGAGCCGGATGCCGCACTGAATACCGTGACTGGCGAAACCGGTGCTGGTAAGAGTATTATATTAGGTGCTTTGTCGCTCATACTTGGCGATAGAGCCGATACATCAGTGCTCATCAATAAAGAAGAAAAGTCGGTAGTAGAGGGATATTTTGATGTGTCGGCAAATGAGCCATTTCGCACAGCACTTGCTGATGCCGAGTTGGATTACGACCCTGTATGTATCATCAGGCGCGAAATAGCCTCGTCAGGCAAGTCTCGTGCTTTTGTAAATGATACGCCCGTAACGTTGCAAGTGCTCAATAAATTGACATCGCTACTGGTAGACCTACAACAACAGTTCGGGCATCTGGTATTGGAGGAGGATGAATTTCAGATAAATGCGCTGGATGCTGTAGCGGCTACAGCATCACTTGCTACCTCTTACAAGGGCAAATACTTATCATGGCGCAAAGTACAACGCGAACTGGCAGACAAAAAAACACTTCAATTAAAACTGAAACAAGAAGCTGATTATAAGCAGTATTTGCTGGAAGAATTGGTTCTTGCTGATTTTAAAGAAGAAGAAATAGAAAATGCCGAACTGCAACTAAAACAAATGAGTCATGCCGAGCGCATATTAGGAGTGTTGCAAGGTGGATATACTTTATTGACTGAGGGTGAGCATCCTTTAGTCAATGAGTTAAAACGTATGGTGCAGCAAATGCAATCAATAGGCGATGTGTATCCGGATGTGAAGCCGTTGCAAGAAAGACTTTCATCGGTATGGCTAGAGCTGAAAGACATAGCCGATGAACTAGATCTGCAGCAGGGTAGGGTGTCGCTTGACCCAGCCGCTATGGATGAGTTGTTGCAAAGGGCAGATCTAGGCAATAAATTGCTGAAAAAGCATGGTATGAAAACTACTGCTGATTTACGTGAATTGCAACAGAGATTAACTGCTGAACTAAAAGAAACCAACGACCTAGATGACGCAATAATTGAATTGGGCCTGGAAGCCGACAAACAACATACGCTACTACTATCAAGTGCCAATGAACTGTCATTACTTAGGCGGCAATCAATACCCGCTTTTGTGAGCAGAATTAATGATTTGCTGACACTGGTAGGCATGCCAAATGCTCGTTTTAACATAGAAATACTACCTATCGAACCTACCAATAGTGGTATTGATTCGGTTCAGTTTTTACTGGACGCCAATAAAAGCGATAGGTTTCAGTTGCTACAAAAGGCTGCTTCAGGTGGCGAAATGAGTCGTATAATGTTATGCATCAAATCACTGATAGCAGAGGCGTTGCATCTTCCTACTTTGATATTCGACGAAGTAGATACAGGTATATCTGGCGAGGCTGCTAGGCAAGTTGGAATATTGCTACGTAGCCTTTCTGGTTACCATCAGGTTATATGCATCACTCACCAACCACAAGTGGCTGCAAAAGGTACCAGACACTTTTTTGTGTACAAACAAGCAGATGCCACCGGTAAATTCAACACTAAGATAAGAGTACTGCAAGAGGAAGAGCGTGTATTGGCTATAGCCAGAATGATAGGCGGAGAAGAACCATCAGGCGCAGCAGTTAATAGCGCAAGAGAACTAGTAGTAGGGTAGTCATTAACTCCCTACTACTAATGAATAATATTGATGTGATTACTTTTTGGTGATTTTGCTAACCGGAAATGATAGCCACTTGCTGCCATTCACTTTGTAGTACAAAGTGTTCTTAGCTTTTTCTGGTATTTCAGCAGGTACCGGGAATCTGCCACCAGTTACTGGCACTAGCATTAGTGTGTCACCTTTGTGTAGTGTTGTTATATCAAACGACTCTGATGTATATTCAGTTTTGCCATTTACTAGCTTTTTGTGCGCTTTCTCTATGTTGCACGAAAGCCATCCTCCATTACCTCTCCAAAAGAAAGACTCTGGATAATTAGTGTTTTCCCATTTCACAACAAAAAAATAACCAGCCATTGGTGGGTTACTTTGTTCTGATTCAGATATGGTTTTGGTGTAAGCCGTAACTAGTTTAATGTTCTTTTTAGCTTTAGAAAACCCTAATGCTGTACAAGAAATTAGCAAGGATGATGCAATAGCAACAGTGATTAAATGACCCACTTTTATTTTCATGCTACACAATGTGGAGGTTAATTTATTATACAAATTGAAAGAGTAAAAAGCACCCCAAAGATTACGCATTATATGTTACTCTATGTTGCAGGTTATTACATGAGTAGTACCATCATTATATGTTACTTTTGTTTGGCGAGATTTACATGATTTAGTGGCAGTTTTCCTATCATATTCGCTTAGATCATATCGTTCGGACGATAATCTTATTAAATTGCCTTTCCTTTGTTTTGAATTACAAAGACATGTGTAAGATTTTCTGCACGAAGTGAAGATTGAAGTAAGAATAATTAGTGCAATAATGGTATGTATTTTTCTCATGATTTAAGCGTATTCAACAAACGAAAGTATTAGAGTAGATGCAATGCATTATTACAAACCCCTAAAATTGGTAATGATGGGATAAAAGTAATCACAATATTTGAAATAGAAAAATGAATTGTAGTTACATCCAAAGGCTGTGCTTCATTACTGCAATAAAATAGGTGCTATCAGCATATAAGTAGCTCGCGAACAGTTGCTCGGTGCTTTAGTTTACAACACAAGATATGTTTGTAGTCACTCCACTATAGCTCGTTACTCCTTCTTTCGATTTACATTCAGCGACAGCATCTTTTTTAGATGTTTTATCAGTTGTATGTTTTGTGGTTTTAGTCACTACATTGCCCACAGTTGTGGTGCAGGTACAAGTGAATTCTTTTTTGCATGAGCCTAAAAACATAATCGCTGCCGCTCCTATCACAATGGTTTTCTTCATTTATTGTAGTTTGTATGGTCAAAATTAAGTTTTACTGTTGATATAATAAATCACAAAAAGGTTTATGTGTTATTCTGCTATTCTATTTTACATGCTATGGTTGTTAATACTCCACCAGATCTTACAGTAGTTGACATTTCTTCACATATCTGTATAGCTTCTTTTTTTGATAGAGTACCTATATTGTTGGTCGATGCAGATGGCACAACACCTGTAAGGTTTGAACTAACACTACAGTTGCAGTTGTAGTCTCGCTTGCAGGAAGAAAAACCAGCCAAAATCAACACTAAAAAAATTATGTATTTCTGCATTCAGCAAAATTGATGTATTTCGTTGTATATACCAGTTTTCTGCTCAATTTCTTTTGATTGGTTGGATGTTTGTTTAGATGCTATGTTGCCAAAATTTTGTTAACAAAATTCATTTTAACATTTAATTATGGCAATGAAATGTTAAAATGAGATTATTTACCCCCAAGCAATCACCAAAAATCACTCGTAAATCAAAAATATTTGTTAAAATGATAAAATTGGAACATTTTTTGCTTATTAAGTACCCGCCACGTATATTTGCATTCCTTTTTTCTTAGACAACATACGTGTACACCAACAGGATAACTAACATTTGAATATTGCAGATTGCCTGTAAAGATAGGTTTTGCCTTTCTTTCAGGGTTTTTTTATTTGTAAAAGGAGCATTACTAAATTATGGCTATACCACAAAAGAAGACCGCTTCCGGGAGAGTAAATTTCGGCAAACTACATGACGCCGCTGCTACCCCCGATTTGCTGGCAATTCAGCTACAGTCGTTTCAGGACTTTTTCCAGTTGGAAACTACCCCTGACAAGAGAAACAATGAAGGACTGTTTAGGGTGTTCAAAGAGAACTTCCCTATTACAGACACAAGAAACATCTTTGTTTTGGAGTTTCTTGATTACTTCATTGATCCGCCACGCTACACCATCGATGAGTGTATGGAACGTGGACTCACTTATTCAGTGCCGCTAAAAGCTAAGCTGAAGCTAAGCTGTAATGACGAAGAGCACGTAGATTTCGAAACAATAGTGCAGGACGTGTTTTTGGGTAATATCCCTTACATGACGCCGCGTGGTACTTTCGTTATCAATGGTGCTGAGCGTGTTGTGGTATCACAGTTGCACAGGTCTCCAGGTGTATTCTTCGGACAGAGTGTGCACCCTAATGGTACTAAAATATATAGTGCACGTGTTATTCCATTCAAGGGCGCTTGGATGGAGTTTGCTACAGACATCAACAATGTAATGTATGCATACATTGATCGTAAGAAAAAATTCCCTGTTACTACACTGCTACGTGCTATAGGATATGAAACAGACAAGGACATCCTGGATCTGTTTGATATGGCTGAAGAAGTGAAAGTGGACAAAAAAACGTTGGTTAACCATATCGGTCGTCGCCTTGCTGCTCGTGTATTGCGCAGCTGGACTGAAGACTTCGTAGATGAAGACACCGGCGAAGTAGTAACCATTGAGCGTAACGAAGTAGTATTGGATCGAGACAGTGTACTGGACGAGCGCAATGCAGAACTGGTGCAGGAAATGGGTATCAAAACCGTGTTCCTTCAGAAAGAAGAAGTGAGCGGTGACTACTCTATAATATACAACACACTTAATAAAGATACTTCTAACTCTGAGCTGGAAGCAGTACAGCACATCTACCGCCAATTGCGTGGATCTGATGCACCAGATGATGAAACAGCACGTGGCATCATCGAAAAACTGTTCTTTAGCGATAAACGTTATGATCTAGGTGAAGTAGGACGTTATAAGATCAACCGCAAGTTGGGTCTTGATATCAATCTTACTACCAAAGTATTGAGCAAAGAAGATATCATATCTATCATCAAGTATCTGGTTCGTCTTACCAACGGTAAGGCTGAGATAGATGACATTG
>CAZRPA010000078.1:0-18329 GCA_964601855.1 uncultured Flavipsychrobacter sp.
GCCTTCACTTTTTTGCAGCTAGATAAATTTTGTTCTTAGTCAATCTTCCCTAGGTCCAGCCATCTCTTTCTCTACGTAACACCGCAAGCATTCTGCTTACGACAATAAAATTTGTGGATAATATAACCCTGTTTTGGCTAGTTATTCCCCAAAGATGCTAGTTGTTAGGTTCGAATCCAATTTGGAACTTTGATATTATTTGAATCCAACAACATTGGCAGCTAGTCGTTGACGCCACTTAACACCGTACCGATTGTCCAAATAATTAAAAATAATTTTGTTGTAGATCTTTAAGCAAGAGTAATGAGTAAATCTAAAGCAACCGCTATAAAAATATGATAAGTGATATTTTCGTTGAAATCTCTTTTCTGTACGGCTAAATTTAAATCGGACAAGGCCAGGTTCCATAATTAGAAGGACGCTATCAACTTGTATATCGCGTAAAGCTTTTTCTTTAGTAAATACCTCACAAATAGGTGTAATTTTTAAAGCAGCATTATAAATTGATTCGTTATCAATTGTAATTACGGTATCACAACGATGCATTTTAAAAAAATTGAGCGAATCTACACTGAGTTGATATACCCCTTGCTTTACTCCCGTTATCTTGAAATATAAATTGCTGTCAATTGTACCCGCTACTGTAGCTCCAGTATTGTCTCGTAGTGTTATAAAAAAAGGCCCCGAGTCATAATAGCTACTATCAGTTAAAAGTATTTTGCCACTCACTGTATAGCCGGTCTGTGCATTTGCATTTAAGGCAACAACCACAAGTAGTAACATTAACAATCTCATCTGCTAATATACGATTAATTCGTTACCTAGTTCGAAAGTTGTCCAGCTAACAACCCATTGTTCCAGTTGTTCTGCAAGGTCACCGGTAATTGTCTAAAAATTACTCTCCCAAACTCTACTGTAATAATCCAATATTATGATTATGACCTTTATAAAGGCATGACTTCTATATTCTTTTTAGGATTTTCTCTCGGTGGATATTCGTAATACATCAATACCCCATTATTTGAGGGAACAAAAAAATCAACTTCGTGAATATTGCATATGTCTAAAATTCTTACCAGCATTGAATACTTACATTCATTCCCCAGATGAAAGTTGACAGCATGAACAGTATCTTTTTTAGCGATTATCTCTTTTATGTACAGTTCACCAAACTTTAGTTTTATTTCATCTTCGTCAATCTTGCCAGTGATCTCCAGTTCTAATATCCTTCGGTTTGGTACATTATAACTGATATAAGACTGTATTTTGTTTGTTGTATCCCAATAACTTTTATTGTACCAGTTGACTTCAAAAACAGTCTTTTTTAACTCACTCAACTGCTTATTTCCATTATAAACCAGCAATAGCGGAATTCCAATTAAGCTAATTAACCCTGGTGTATAATAGATTTTTTTGTGCATAGCTTCATTAAAGATGCGAATTATTAAATAGTCCACAATTATAGCCCATTTAGAGCAAGCGTTTTTAACTTGTGTCAAATTTCCTACAAGTGTTTGCCACTTGCGAAAATAGCTACATTCCATATTCTCCATAACTTTGCTACATGACAACCAGCTATCGTTTAAATGCTAATGAGCTTTCAATGGACGTATTGAATGCCATACGTTTGTTGTTTAAAGATAAAGAAATAGAAATCAACGTAACTGAGGCAATGGACGAAACCGAATATTTATTGGCATCGCCTGCTAATATGGAACAAATTATGTCATCTATTAGGGAATTGGAAGAGGGAAAAGGGGTAGAAATGACTATCGAAGAACTTCAGAGAAAATTTACAGCGTAGCTAAACCATATTACCCCCTCTGGTCCAGCAATCTCGCACCGTCCTCACTACTCCCAACATCCCACTTACAAAAATCAAAAAATGTGGATAAAATGACCTCTGCCACACCCCACTTTGGCTCGTTATTTGTGGCATAGGGTGGGGGGCAGAGACTTTACTATTGATGCGATAATGGGTCTTCATAAAAATATGTTAAAACCATCCATTGATGAATTATATGAAAAACAAATCAAATAGATACATTGAAATTATATTTATCTCGTTGTTTATTTTAATAATTATTACATGGGGTGTATGTCAAAAACGTGCATATAAACTGCATGGAGTTTATACGATTGCTAAAATGATTAAATGGGAAAGTGAAGAACAGGGTAGTAGTAGTTATTTAGATGTATATTATAAAAATATAGTATATAAAACAGTGTTGAATACTATGGGGTTAAAAGAAGGAAGTTATTACTTCGTAATCATTTTGCCGGATGACCCCACTTTTGCTGATGTGAAAAAAAAGGTTCCAGATTGCTTTTGGATAAGCCTATTCCATATTATGGTTGGAAAAATATTCCCGAATGTAATGAGTAAGGTAATCGGGTAGCGTATCAGATTTGTTGATGACATAGTTTTGCTTCCCCTCCCGCTCGTTCCCGTTGCTCCAGTTGTTCCGCAGGGTCAACTGGAACTGCCAATAAAATTCGTTCTCCCGAACGCCTTCACTTTTTTGCAGCTAGATAAATTTTGTTCTTAGTCAATCTTCCCTAGGTTCAGCCATCTCTTTCTCTAAGTACCACTGCAAGCATCCCGCTTACGACAGCAAAAATTGTGGATAAAATACCCTCTGTCACACCCCACTTTGGCTCGTTATTTGTGGCATAGGGTAGGGTAGATGTCGTTTTTTTCTTACACAGTATTACGCACATCAGCCACTCGCTACACCACCACCAGCATTAACCCAAAAAACAATAATCCCAGTAAAACACCAACCAAGCCCATGAAAACCTATGCATTATACACAAAACACATCAATAATGCCAATCACATCACCCTTTCCACCCATCACAACCTGCAAAAGTGAATAGCATTGATAATCAACCACTTACAACCCAATACCCATGAAACCACCGGCAACAAACCGGCAAAACCAGAAAACACATACCAAAAATACCCGTACTAACTATCATCCTTTGACCCCAACAAACCTAAAATATCATGATAACTACTACCCACCACCCACCACAGAAAATACACATCAATAATAACCACCACATCACCCTTTCCGCCCATCGCAACCGGCAAAAATGAATAGCATTGATAATCAACGACTTAAGCCTCAAAACCCATGAAACCACCGGCAACAAACCGGCAAACCCAGAAAACACATACCAAAAATACCCGTACTAATCATTTTTCCATGAACCCAACAAACCTAAAATATCATGATAACTACTACCCACCACCCACCACAGAAAACATACATCAATAAATACCGCTACATCTCCCTTCCCACCCATCACAACCAGCAAAAACGAATGCCATTGATAATCAACGACTTAAGCCTCAAAGCCTATGAAACAACCGGCAAAAAACCGGCAAACCCAAAAAACACATACCAAAAATACCCGTACTAACCATCATCGTTTCTACCCAACAAACCTAAAATATCATGGTAACTACTACCCGCTACCTACCACAGAAAATACACATCAATTAAACCCACCACATCACCCTTTCCGCCCATCACAACCGGCAAAAACGAATAACATTGATAATCAACCACTTATACCCAAAAACCCATGAAACAACCGGCAACAAACCGGCAAAACCAGAAAACACATACCAAAAATACCCGTACTAACCATATTTCTTTGAACCCAACAAACCTAAAATATCATGATAACTACTACCCACCACCCACTACAGAAAATACACATCAATAATAACCACCACATCACCCTTTCCACCCACCACAACCAGAAAAGGTGAATAGCATTGATAATCAACGACTTAAGCCTCAAAACCCATGAAATCACCGGCAACAAACCGGCAAAACCAGAAAACACATACCAAAAATATCCGTCCTAACCTTACACAAAAAAAGTCCCGGCTACCAGAGCCGGGACGATTAATCACAGTGATAAGAAACATTGTAAACTAATGATTGAGTATCAGGCGCACCATATTACTACTGCCATCTACCCCTATAAACCTCAGTAGGTATATACCAGAAGTTATGTCATTAGGTAGTGTCAGTGACGTATTGCCAGCTTCTACCTCAAACTTTTGTAGTTGTTTGCCATCTACAGTTTGTATCCAGCCACTACCAGCCACAGAGGTATATATATTTACAGCTCCAGTGGTAGGGTTGGGGTAAAGGTTAAATGCTGCTTTTGCCTCATTTGTTTCAGCCACAGAGGGGCGCGCAGTACAGTTTACAGTTACCACCTTAGTAGCCACACAGCTACCACTTTGGTAAGATATAGTAGTAGTACCCATAGCCACGCCAGTCACCGTACCCGTGCTGGTCACAGTAGCCACTGCCGCATCGCTGCTACTCCAGGTGCCACCACTCACAGGGTGAGTATAGGTAGTGCTCAGGCTTATGCATACTGTATTAGCTCCTGTTATAGCAGCTAGCGCAGGGTTTACAGTCACCATTGTTACACTGTTACATGCCGCAGCTATATGGTAGGTAATAAAAGCCGTACCAGTACTTGCACCAATTACCACACCAGTAGTCAGGCCTACAGTAGCTCTGGCAGCATTGCTGCTACTCCAGGTGCCGCTACCAGTAGCATTGGTCAGTAGGGTAGTGCCACCTACACATAGGCTAGGCGTTCCACTGTTGCTGCCCGGAGGGGTGTTTACAGTTACTACTTTAGTGGCAGCACATCCATAGCTATTGGCATAACTAATGGTGGCAGTACCTGCCATTATGCCAGTAGTCACCCCGGTCAACGATACTGTAGCTACACTTGCATTATCGGTGCTCCAGGTACCACCCGCAGTGCTGTTCAGCAGAGCGGTAGTATTTCCGGCGCATATGTTAGCTGTGCCACCGGTTATAGCAGCAGGTCTTGGGTTCACAGTTACTGTTGCAGCATTGCGGCAGCCAGTGGGTAGTGTGTAGTAGATTGTGGTTACAGTGGTCAACGAGTTATGTATATACACACCCGTCACCACACCAGTAGCAGCATCTACGCTAGCTACAGCAGGGTTAAAGCTGCTCCAAGTACCACCAACTGTGCCAGATGTTAGCGCAAAACTATTACCCGGACAAGTAGCCGCTGTACCAGTTATAGCCGTTGGTAGTGGGTTCACTGTCACCACAGTAGTGGTGCTGCAAGATGTAGCCCCCAATGTAAAGGTTATTACAGCAGTACCAGCATTGATGCCTGTCACTCCTCCCGATCCGCCTACTGTAGCCACAGCAGTATTACTGCTACTCCAGGCGCCAGTTGTGTTGGTGAGTAGGGTGGTGCCACCCACACACACTACTGGCGTGCCGCCTATAGCCGCTGGTAAAGGGTTTATGGTCACTATCACGGTTCTGTAGCAGCCTGCAGGCAGTAAGTAAGAAACATTAGTAGTGCCTGTAGCCACACCAGTCACCAGTCCTGTAGTCGCATCTATAGTGGCTATAGCAGCATTGGCGCTACTCCATGTGCCACCAGCTGTAGCACTGCTCAGCAGTGTTGTAGTGCCAAGACAAGCTCTCAATGTACCTGTTATAGCAGCAGGTGTTGGGTTCACTGTTACAGGGTAGGTGTTGTAGCACGTAGGTGTTGTCTTATAGGTTATAATAGCTGTGCCCGTGCTTGTAGGCACTAGCAGCCCTGTTGTCACATTTACTGCTGCCACGGCAGTGTTGCTGCTTGTCCATGTGCCGCCGCCTGTCGCGTTGCTCAGTGGGGTGTTTACACCGGTGCACACTATAGCAGCACCTGTAGTGTTGGTTACAGCAGGTGCCACTGTTACTTCTGCTGTTCGGGTACATCCGTTGGCTATGGTGTAGGTTATAGTGGCAGTACCAGTAGTATTTGCGCTCACGCTACCTGGTGTGGTAGGTACAGTAGCTACAGTAGGATCGCTACTGCTCCATGTACCACCCACAGTAGCGTTGGCTAGTAGTGTATGGCTGCCAGCGCATACGGTCAATGTGCCAGTTATTGCGGCAGGTATTGCATTTACGGTTATTGGTAGCAATGCTCTGCATCCGCTAGGCATCACATACGATATAGTTAAAGCTCCACTGCTGATACCTGTTGCTATACCAGATGAGGTCACCGTAGCTCTAGCTGTATTGCTGCTTATCCAGTTGCCACCCACTGTTGCCGAGCTCAATGCTGTGGTAGCTCCTACACATACTATCGGTGTACCTGTAATAGCTGCCGGTGTACTGTTTACTGTTACCACTCTTGTGGTAGTACAGCCATTGATACTCATGTATGTTATAGTGGCAGTTCCAGCCGCTATGCCAGTAACAGTAGCACTGGTCAGTGGCACTGTAGCTATACTAGTGTTGCTGCTGCTCCATGTACCACCACCGGTAGCTGATGGAAGTGTCGTTGTGGCACCCTCGCATACTAAACCAGTTCCGATCATTGCGGAAGGCACCGGTTTTACAGTAAATGCTAGTGTTTTAAAGCATCCAGTCGTAAGGCGATAAGTTATAGTAAGATTACCAGCACTTATGCCAGTCACCACTCCTGTAGTAGCATCTACCGTGCCTCTTAGTGTATTACTGCTACTCCATGTGCCACCTAGGCTAGGGTGAGTAAGGGTAGTGGTTTCGCCCACACATACGTTGGGTGTGCCGCCTATTGTTGCCATAGCACTATTTACTGTCACTACAGTGGTAGTAATGCATCCAGTAGGCCGACGATAAGTTATTGTAGCTGTGCCAGAGTTAACACCAACTACTATTCCTGTTATAGAATATACTGTTGCTACGCTTGTATTACCACTTATCCATGTACCGCCTCCCCATGTATTAGTAAGTGGGGTAGTTTGTCCCACACATAGCACCATATCTCCGGTTATAGGGCCTACTGCTGGGTTTACGGTCACTACAGCTGTGCGGGTACATGAGCCTCCCATACTATAGCTTACTGTTGTAGTGCCAGCCACAAGTCCGCTAATGACACCCGTTACAGATATACTAGCTATACCCGGATTGGCTGTAGACCATGTGCCACCAGCTGTTGTAGTGGCTATTGTGGTTGAAGTTCCTTCGCATACCCCTAGCGAGCCACTAAATGCTGCTGGTTGGGTATTCACAGTCACATTTGCTGCACTTCTGCAGCCTGTAGCTGGTAGTGTATATCTTATTATGCTATTGCCTATTCCTGCACCGGTTATCACTCCTGTGCCACTTACAGTGGCTACGCCCAAATTGGTACTGCTCCATACACCACCAGGTGTAGCGCAGCTTAGGGCAGTAGTGCTGCCTATGCAGGTAAACAATGTTCCTGTCACAGCATCTGGTACTGGGTTTATGGTTACCTCTCTCGTAGCTATACATCCCGCTTTATTATAGGTGATAGTACTATTGCCAATAGCCACACTCGTTACTATACCTGTTGATGAACCTATTGTAGCCACACTAGTAGCGGTGCTGGTCCATATGCCACCAGTTACAGTATTGGTCAGTGTGCTAGTTGAACCCATACACACGGCTGCTACACCACCTATGGCTGATGGTTGTGCTTTTACAATGATTAATTTTGTTTTGAAACAAGTTGCAGTCTGTCGGTAAGTTATCAGTACACCCCCTGCACTTACGCCTGTTACTACTCCTGTACTTATGTTTACAGTAGCTATGCCTGTATTTTGGCTGATCCATGTACCCCCTGTAGCCGCTATAGCTAGTGGTAGAGAAGCTCCAGCACATACACTGCTATCACCAGTTATATTAGGTAAAGTACCCGTGAAAATATGTTTCACACCTGGGGTAGCTTGAGTAAAGGCACTATTATTGGTAGCCAGATAACATCTATACCATGTAGTGGCAGATACGGTAGCTGTGTAGGTGGCATTAGTAGCACCACCTATATTTGTCCAAACGCTACTATCTGCCGATGACTGCCACTGATACAACATAGCTGCACCAGATATATTTAGTGTCAGGTTAGATGTGTAGGGTATACAGCCTGCACCACTTGTCATTGTGGCTCTGGCTATTATTCCTTTTACAGGATTGCTCAGCACACCTATTACTATCAAGTTAGCAATGAGGTTGTCGTCAGAACGAATGTAGAGTTGGTCATTTGCATCTACATTTCCAGCAGTGATTTTTGTAGTATTATACACCGACACCAGCGAATTCATTTTGGTATGTTGTGTATTGTTGATGTACAGCGAGTTCATGCGAGTTACACCGGTACCACCAAAGTTGATACCACCCTCAGCAAAGAAATTGCCTGAGGAGTCGGTATAAAATCCATTATTTACAAATTCACCGGTATCCATTACCACAGACGCAGCATTACTGACACTGAAGTGCGTGCCGCTACCTATGGTGAAATGTGCCTGAGCATGCACCCAGTACTGCATGATGCAGCATAGTGTAAGCAATAATATTTTTTTCATAAAGAGTGTTTTTTTGAAGTATTGAATATGATGAATAGGGGGGATTGCTCCCTGCACTATTTGTTGTTGTTTTTCATTCTATTATCAATAGAGGCTTCTTTTATTCCCAGCCTTTCACTTGCATCTGCTTTCAGACTATTGGCTTCTTTTAGCTGCCTTACTTCATTCAAAAGTGCTTCTATTTGTTGTTGCTGGTCGCGGGTGCGTTTTTCCAGAGCTTGTATGGCCACAAAACTAACCCCCTCCATATCTGCCTGACTGATGGTGGTGTCATTGCCCACAGTACCATAGCTATCCTTACCAAAGGCAGCATAAAAGTCTTGTGCCATAGGGCCATAGTGGCGGTATTCTTTAGGGTTTTGTCCTTTATAGTTCCAACTAGTAAGGTTAAATTTTGATATTTTATTCAGAAACTCCTCCCCATTCACTGGTACAAAGTTTTCTTTCTTACGCACATCACTTATAGTGCTCCAGCTATTGCCGCCTGCCGCTACTTGTACCCCTACTGTCATCCCTCCATTTGAATAAAATTTATAACCACCTGCGAAACGCATAGTCATTTGATTGTCGGCACTGCTGTTTAAAGTAACAGCAGTACTATAGTCTCCTATTACAAAAGCACCAGTACGATTGTTGGTAGATGTGTAACAACCCATAGCGGTAGAACGGTTGCCAGTAGCTCTTGTGAATTCGCCAGTAGAAAGTGAGTATAAACCACTTGCAATAGTGTAGTGCCCCATAGCTGTGGACTCATCGCCCGAGGCGTAACAACCCTGTCCCATAGCGGTTGATAGGGATCCTGCAGCAGTAGATGTTCCAGAAGCCATAGATGCCATCCCTGTTGCGTTTGCGTTACAAAAAGCAACTGCTAGTTCTCCGCTGGTATAGGAATTGCCTATGGCAAAGCCAAGAGTGGCCGATGCTGCGGTATAGCCGCCAGCCATAGCAACAGAATTATAGCCATAAGCAGTGCCGCCCAAAGCAACAGAACCATCGCCATAAGCGCTGCCACCCAAAGCAACAGAATAATCACCATAAGCGCTGCCAGCCATAGCTACTGAGCTTTGAGCTGCTGAATTACCTCCGCCTAAAGCTACTGAGCCATATCCACTTGCAGTAGAATAACCACCCATTGCAGTTGCGTTTTCGCCTGATGCAGTTGAGTTGTTTCCTGATGCAAAAGAATAATTGCCAATGTTAGTATCATCCCATTGAGTGCCATCTACGCCACCGGTGCGAAATGCGGCTTTGTCGGCATACCACATAGTACGGCGGCCTTCACCAGATATGGGTGGGTTGCCAGGAGTGGTCGGTAAACTATATCCTTCAGCGCTAAATACCACATTACTATCACTTACATGCAGTTTTGCCAGTGGTGTGGTGATGCCTATTCCCACATTTCCGCTGTTATTATTGTGTATATCTGCTGTGCCAGATGGGTTCCAGTATCCACCACTTGCGCCACCGCTCACGGCTACCCATGCGGTACCATTGTAGTAGTAAAAGCCCGGTGTGGCATCAGTCTGAAATATTAGCAATCCAGTTGCTGGGCTGCTTATCGCGTCTCGCTGAGTCATAGTCATGCGGGGTGCTAGCATACCTTTGTTGGTAGCACTTACATCGAGCATTGCAGAGCTGTGTGCAGGTGTGCCGCCATTATTGATTGCCACACCTTGTGCTTTCAGTTCGTTTGCGGCCATTGTCATAGCAATGATGCAGATTGGTTGTAGTAGTTTCATATTTGGTTGTTTTTTATTGAGCAATGTTAATTACAGTGTTGTTTTTTATAATTCCTCAGTACACCAACAGTCGATTTGAGTTCATGAACTGCATGTAGTTACCTGGTTTTTGATTTTTTGCTGCTTTTATAACACATCAATTACACTACTTTCCTTAGAGGTTAATTCATTTTGTTTTAAAGAAGATGGTATATTGGTAATAGTGCCTGACAGCGTATACATACTTGTCAGCAGACTACTTTATTGTCACTTCTCCTGTGGCAATACATCTATCCTTGTTATGAGCGTTGATACCGCAGCCAAGAGATATAGCTATAGTGTTAAACACTATTTAGTAGTCAGTCCTTTATTGTTGTTAATAGTGGCTTCCATAGCCTCCAGCCTTGCCGATAGATCTGCTACTTGTTTGCTGGTCGCTCTCAGCTCCATATTTTCTTTGGTCAAAGCTTCTATTTGTTGTTGCTGTTCACGGGTGCGTTTTTCCAGAGCTTGTATGGCCACAAAGCTAACCCCCTCCATATCTGCCTGACTGATGGTAGTATCATTGCCCACAGTGCCATAGCTATCCTTACCAAAGGCAGCATAGAAGTCTTGTGCCATAGGGCCATAATGGCGATATTCTTTGGGGTTTTGTCCTTTATAGTTCCAGCTAGTCAGTCTGAATTTTGCTATTTTGTTCAGAAACTCCTCACCATTCACAGGCACAAAGTTTTCTTTTTTGCGCACGTCACTTATCGTGCTCCAGCTACTACCACCCGGTGCCAGTTGAGTACCCACAGTAGCATCTGCGTCGCTATACAACTTATACCCTCCCGCAAAACGCATCATAATCTGGTTGTCGGCATCGTTGGTGGTAGTATATGCCGTAGAGTTATCACCGAAAGCAAATGCCCCAAGGTGAGTACCAGTTGATATCGGTCCGCCGATTGCTATTGAGTTTGGTCCACTAGCAATAGCTCCATTCCCTATAGCCACGGCATCTGTTCCTGTTGTTGTAGTTTGTCCTCCTGCTATAGCTGTTGAGTTATATCCTACTGCAGTCGCATTTATTGCTATGGAGAAATCTCCAGATGCATTGGCGCCCGCCCCTATTGCTATAGTGTAGTCGCCACTTGCAGTACCAGATTGGCCCATTGCAATAGAAGAAGCACCACTAGCAATACTTCCGTTACCTATTGATGTAGCAGCAATACCGCTTGCTGTTGTATTTAGCCCCATAGATGTAGAGTTGTCACCACCTGCGAGTGTGCCATTTCCTAGTGCTGTAGCATATTCTCCGTTTGCTGTATTGTATCCTATTGCTACCGAACTAATACCGTTAGCATTTCCTCCTGTAAAAGCTAGTGAGTTTCCTCCCATTGCAATAGCTCCATTTCCAATTGCTACAGCATCTATTCCTGTGGTTGTAGTTTGTCCTCCTGCTATAGCTGAAGAATTATACCCATTTGCTGTGCCATTTATTGCTATAGAGAAATCTCCAGATGCATTAGCGCCTGCCCCTAATGCTATAGTGTAGTCACCACTTGCAGTACCAGATTGGCCCATTGCAATAGAAGTAGCACCACTAGCAATACTTCCATTACCTATTGATGTCGCAGCAATACCGCTTGCTGTTGTATTTAGCCCCATAGATGTAGAGTTGTCACCACCTGCGAGTGTGCCATTTCCTAGTGCTGTAGCATATTCTCCGTTTGCTGTATTGTATCCTATTGCTACCGAACTAATACCGTTAGCATTTCCTCCTGTAAAAGCTAGTGAGTTTCCTCCCATTGCGATAGCTCCATTTCCAATTGCTACAGCATCTATTCCTGTAGTTGTAGTTTGTCCTCCTGCAATAGCCGAAGAATTATACCCATTTGCTGTGCCATTTATAGCTACAGAGAAATCTCCAGATGCATTAGCGCCTGCCCCTAATGATATAGTATAGTCACCACTGGCCGTACCAGATTGTCCTATTGATATTGAACTGTTACCTGATGCAACTGGACTATTGCCAGCAGCAAATGAATAATCTCCCACATTGTCTTTGTCCCACTCAGTGTCAAAAACACCACCTACTCTGAATGCTGCCTTATCGGCATACCACATCATGCGTCTGCCAGCACCAGATATGGGTGGGTTGCCTGGTGTGGTAGCAGTGGCATATCCTGTTGCGTTAAATACCACATTACTATCACTTACATGCAGTTTTGCCAGTGGTGTGGTGATGCCTATTCCCACATTTCCGCTGTTATTATTGTGTATATCTGCTGTGCCAGATGGGTTCCAGTATCCACCACTTGCGCCACCGCTCACGGCTACCCATGCGGTACCATTGTAGTAGTAAAAGCCCGGTGTGGCATCAGTCTGAAAAATCAGCAATCCAGTTGCTGGGCTGCTTATTGCATCTCTTTGAGTCATAGTCATGCGTGGTGCCAGCATACCTTTGTTGGTAGCACTCACATCTAGCATTGCAGAGCTGTGTGCTGGTGTCCCGCCATTGTTGATGGCTACTCCTTGTGCTTTCAGTTCGTTTGCGGCCATTGTCATAGCAATGAGGCAGAGTGGTTGTAGAAGTTTCATATCTGGTTGTTTTTTTTATTGAGCAACATTAGCTACACATCTCGCTTTTATTATTAATCAATACACCAACTGTCGATTTGAGTTCATGAATGGTAACTTATTAGCTACCTTGTATTATCTCACAGAGTTTTTGCAGTAGTAGAGGTATCTTTGTAGTAGCACTAATTAGTTTATCACTATATGGCATCGGATAATGTTCTGGATATGACCCAAATGCAAGAGCGTTTCTTTTCAGAGACCGCTATGGTGGGCATTGCTTCTTCCCTGCCAGGATACAGAATGTGCTGGGCTATCAATAGGTTCTTTGGTACAGATTTTATCAATGTACCTGAAAATACCATAACCATGAAGGAGGTGAAGGAAACAAAAATGGGTAAAAGTGCTGCTCAGTCGTTGGTTAAGCAGGTGCAACCAGATATGTTTGGCGCGGTGGAAGAAGATAAAGGGGCTTTTTTTTATTTTCCTACTTACTGTCATTATTTCGACAATAGCAGTTATAACTACATTCTTTATCAGCTAAAGTCCGAGAATCGGGTATTGTTGCCAGAGGTGAAACACCTAGATTATTTATGGCTGATACAAACAGCCCAGTCGGGTCATGATATGCATATGATACTTGGCCAACTGCGTAAAATGAAAGATGTGCAGCTGGCCCAAGAGCTCACTGCACATCAGTTAAAGAAAAGTATCGACTTATTGTTCTAGCTATTATTACAATTTATTATTGCATAGATTTCGCATCTGCCAAAAACTGCTGCAAACCTAAATCTGTAAGTGGGTGTTTCAGTAGACCCAGTATGGAGCTGAGCGGACAAGTACATACATCTGCACCAGCCTCTGCACAGCGTACTATGTGCAACGGATTGCGGATAGATGCTGCCAATACCTCTGTCATGTATCCCTGAGTGTTGTAGATATTTACTATCTGTTCTATCAGTTGCACACCATCCCAGCTACCATCGTCTATGCGACCTATAAATGGAGAAACGAATGTAGCGCCTGCTTTTGCAGCTAGTATAGCCTGGCCAGCAGAGAAAACGAGCGTACAGTTGGTTTTGATGCCATGGTCTGTAAACCATTTTATTGCCTTGATGCCATCTTTTATCATAGGTACTTTAACCACTATATTGGGGTGTATAGCCGCCAGTTTCTGACCTTCTGCTATTATACCCTCAAAGGTTGTACCTAATACTTCTGCACTTACAGGACCATCCACCATTTCGCAAATGGTTTTGTAGTGTGCGGCTATGGCATCGGTACCTTTTATGCCTTCTTTTGCCATAAGGGTAGGGTTGGTAGTTACACCATCCAGTATGCCCAAGTCATTGGCTTCTTGTATTTGGGCAAGGTTTGCCGTGTCAATAAAAAATTTCATATTAAATTGTCTTTTATGGCACAAAATTAGTCAATAAAACACTATATTTTAGTTTGCTTTTCCCACGCTGTACTCACAATTCGGTGTAAGCGCAGATAGTAGCGGCAATATCTATAGTTCTTTTTTTTGAGTCATAGCCTTGAGTATGAAGAATACGCCTACCGCTATCCATACAAAACCGCCTATCTTACCATATGACCCTGTACTACCCGCACCTTCTTGTGCTATATAGAAAACCCTTACACCTAGTATGAGTAGTATAAGTCCGATTATTGCTCTCCAATTCATAATGGGTGCAAGTTAAGTACTAATGATTATACAACATCTCTGTTGTTTAGGTGGTAGTTAATGTGTTATGTGTGAGAACTTAATGCTAATTAATTATTATGTCCGGAGGTCATTATTCCATTCACATTAACAAAGTAAAATGTACTTTTGTTGTTTAGATTTTTTTAAACCAATTCTTAAGAACCAATGGCAATATTAGGTAATCTGATAGCCCGGTCATTACAATTACGCAAGAAATTCAAGCTGTCGGTGGCAAGCCCACAGACATACCAAAGGCACACATTGAGGCAGTTGTTAGAGCGTGGACAGTATACTTCTTTCGGTAAGCATTATGGTTTTGGTGATATTCTTAGTAAAGAAATAGATTTTGTTCAAGCTTATAGAAGCCGTGTTCCCATACATACCTACACAGATATGCATGAGAAATGGTGGAGTAGATGCCAAGCTGGTGAGGAAAATGTATCATGGCCCGGTAAGGTGAAATATTTTGCTTTGAGTTCTGGTACATCCGAGTCTGCTAGTAAGCATATACCTGTAACCCAGGATATGATAAAATCTATAAAGAATGTAGGCTTTAAGCAGCTATACAGTATGGCCAACTTCAAGATACAACCTGTAGCTTTTGAGAAGGGGGTGCTGATGCTGGGTGGTACTACATCATTGTTTGAAAAAGGAGAATACTACGAGGGCGATATGAGTGGCATCAGTGCCAAAAACATGCCAAGGTGGATGTCATCTCTTTTGTACAAACCGGGTCAGCGTATATCGCGTAAGCCACAATGGGAAGACCGGATAAACCTAATAGTAGAAAATGCATCTCAGTGGGATGTAGGTATAGTGTGTGGTGTGCCGGCTTGGGTACAGATAGTGCTGGAACGTGTTGTAAAACACTATGGTGTAAAAAACATTCATGACATTTGGCCCAATCTCAGTGTGTATATACATGGAGGTGTGTCGATAGAGCCATACAGGCATAGTTTTCAGAATATATGGGGTAAACCAGTCACTTTTATTGAAACTTACATGGCTTCTGAGGGGTCATTTGGTTTTCAGGCAAGACCCAATGCCGGTATTAAACTGGTACTGAATACAGGTGTGTTTTTTGAGTTTGTCCCTTTCAATAGTGCGAATTTTGACGATGAAGGTAATCCTTACCCTAATCCTGAAACATTCACAATAAGCGATGTAAAGGAAGGCGTAGAATATGCTGTGCTGCTCAGTACCTGTTCAGGTGCATGGAGATACATGATAGGCGATGTAATAAAGTTTACTAATGCCGCAGAGCAT
The DNA here is from genome assembly GCA_964601855.1 of uncultured Flavipsychrobacter sp. Taxonomy (GTDB): domain Bacteria; phylum Bacteroidota; class Bacteroidia; order Chitinophagales; family Chitinophagaceae; genus Nemorincola. The sequence goes on from CAZRPA010000078.1 coordinate 15,641, forward strand.
GAGATAGCTATAGTAGGCAGAACAAAACAGTTTCTTAGTCTTTGCGGAGAACATTTGTCTGTAGACAATATGAACAAAGCAATAGAAATGGTGTCAAATCAACTGAATATCACCATTTGTGAGTTTGCTGTTTCGGGCATGAAGTATGACAATCTATTTGCGCATCAGTGGTACATAGGTTGCGATAGCGATATAGACCCTGACGTAGTAAAAAAGTTGCTTGACGAAACATTGGCTCAGCTTAATGATGACTACTTGGTAGAGCGTACTTCTGCCCTAAAAGAGATATTTGTAAAGATATTGCCAGCAGACACCTTCATAGATTATCTGCGATCTAAGGGCAAAGCAGGTGCAATGAGCAAATTTCCTAGAGTACTAAAAGGAGCACAATTGCAAGACTGGGAACAGTATCTGCAAAAGAATATTAAAGAAGTAACTGCATAATAGTAGGTGCAGCTATAATAAGCTTGAACCGTTGTCATATCCTGACTTTTCTGGGGGGGTGACAACGGTGTTTTGTTTGAAGGATTGCAAGTAAGTGCTTTTTGTTTTTTTAGTTCGTTTGGTACTATTGTCAATATCTTTGCTTTTTCATAAAGGTGATGTATAGGTAGTAGATTGCAAGAAAATGTAGTTGCTACTGTAGTGTGGTTTTATATTGTAATATTATAGTTGATGAATAGCCGTTTTTTATTGTACTCCGACGGAGAAGGGAATATTTTTGAAGATACTACACTATATGTGGTGGGCAGAGCCGGCTGGGATGCGATGCCCATACCAGACGAAGACTGGATAGAACTACCCGATGGTGGCAATCTGTATGAATTGCCTGGTCGCAGAGGTATAGGTATAGATGTGTCTACTGGCGATATGCGCCTATGCGAAAAAGGGTGGGCTGTAGCGGCTTTCTTGCCACCTGCCCATACAGGGTTTTACTTGGCAGCATACGAAACATTGCCCGATGCACCTACATTGCCTTTGTTTTGCTACACAGCTGCCGGATGGCTAAATGATAAGTTTTATGTGCCTGCTGTGCGTATAGAGCGCGATATACGCCAAGAGTGTAGTGGATACGATCAAGACAAAATTAATGCAGGTGTAGAGGAGATCGTAGCAGCATATCCACACAACAGGCTAGTGCAGCACCTAGCAGATAATTGTGCATTGACGTACAATTGCCCTGCAGCTCGGAATTATTTTCTGGGTAGGTGGGAGTGTCCTATTCCTACATCTCCGGCATGCAATGCCAACTGTATAGGGTGCATTTCTTTCCAGCCCGAAGATGAAACAATAGTATCACCTCAAGATAGATTGCAATTCAAGCCCACAGCGGCAGAGATAGTTGAGTTTACAGTACCCCATCTGGAGACTGCTGAATATCCTATTGTAAGTTTTGGGCAGGGATGCGAGGGTGAGCCACTACTGATGTGGGAAACCATCAAAGATGCTATAGTAGAAATAAGGAAACATACACAGAAGGGTAGTATCAACATAAACACTAACGGCAGTAAGCCAGCGGCTGTAGAGCAACTGATGAAGGCAGGACTGAACAGTATACGCGTGAGCCTTAACTCTGCTCAGGCAGATATCTACACTAAGTACTACAGACCTAATAACTACAAATTTGAAGATATAGTAGAAAGCCTGAAGGTGGTGAAGCAATATGGTGGATGGGCTTCTATCAACTATTTTGTATTTCCTGGTATGACAGATAGCATTGCGGAATTTGATGCATTGTGTGACCTGATACGTACTACAGGACTGGATATGATACAGTGGAGGAGTTTTAATATAGACCCTGATTGGTATCTGGGTAAAATGGGTGTGGCAGATGCTGGCGAATGTATGGGTGTAAAACAAATGCTAGAGCTGATACACGAAGAGTTTCCCAATGTCAAATTCGGGTATTTCAATCCATCTATTGAGAGAATGAAAAATTACGATGTTGATTTTGCACACTAATAAGTTGTGAACTGACATAAATTTTAAAAAGCCTTGCTGTTAGTCAGCAAGGCTTTTTAAAATTTATGGTGTAAATAATCTAGTTTTTAAGAACAAACAAATAGGCTGCTGCCCACATAGGTTCTATAGTGTCAATGTATGCAATAGTTTTATTGGCATTGTCAGTAACTGGTCCGCTGCCAGAGGTGCTGATGTGGGCTATAACCTTATGGTTACTGTCTTCCACAGTACCGTCGCGGAGTATGTAACCTACTGTTTTGTGCGCCCGGTCTTGCAGTTCATATTCATTCACAATATAACCTACAGTGTTTGCACGGGTGTCAACAATTTTGCCATCTTGCCTGAACGTACAAACTGCCTTTTTATCTTTATCCTGTAATTCACCATTTTTGGTAATATAAGCGATGGTGTTCTTGTTGCCATCCTGTATGCTCTGCGCTTTGGCTGCTACAGAAGCTAAAATTATAACGGGAATTATCAAAAACTGTTTCATATTATTAGGCGTTATGCTATTGCAAGATATTAAATTTATTTGACAAAATACAAACCAGATGTCAAAAAAAGATGCTTGTAATTGATAGTTACAATTTAGGCTTGGAAAATGAATTATTACATAATCTGTTTTTTGAAATTATTTAACGTCCACCTCTGGAAATAAAATCATTGAGCTGCTTTTTGTTTGAGTCGAAGTCAAATACACTTGCTACTTTGAAGTAGTTCTGCGGAT
>CAZRPA010000079.1:0-18173 GCA_964601855.1 uncultured Flavipsychrobacter sp.
GATATGTGTGCAACTGAAAGAAAAAATAGCGGACCTGAAAGATGCGGAGCAGGTACTAGAGCAATATCTGGATTATATAAAGTCGTCGTTTGGGATAGAAGCTGCGGCAGGTTATGGTAAGGGGCACAGGTTGCGAGGTAAGGAGGATACCAAGGGTATGATAGACTATTGGATGGACAAAGAAAAGAATAAGCTGAATGTGAAAGGATGGACTAACGGCCAATATATAGCGGTGCTGATAGCAATATCGGACAAGGAGATACCGTATGATAAGAGTAATTTGTTTTTGGATGGGATAGTTTTTCCGGAGGCTAAAAAGTGAGTATAATGAAAGCTGAAGAATGGAAGAACATAGTAATTACCACTGGTGCAATGAAGAAATGGTGTGTTGTAGTGGCTATGCTGTTTTATGTGCTACCTGGATGGGCTTCAGTGGGCGATGTATTGGAGTTGCGTAAACTATACTATCAGTCGTACAAAGACAAAACAGCGGCAGATAGGCTATATAAAGAGACACGGGCATACGATGCCAAGCAGCCCAAAATGCTGGGTTACAAAGCTGTAGCAAGCATGATGATGTGCAACTACATCACCAACCCTTATACCAGAGTGAAATACTTTTATGCTGGAAAAGGAGACCTGGAGAAAGCAATAAAAGTAAGCCCTGCGGATGTGGAGCTACGCTATCTGCGATATGCAGTGCAGGAAAATGTGCCAGGTGTGCTGAACTATAGTGGTAGCATGAATGAAGATAGAAGAATAATAGTAGCCTACCTAAATGATGCTGCGAACAGAGAAAAGGACCCTGACCTGCATGCCCGCATAATGAAGTACATGTTGAACAGTAAGACAGTGCCTGCAGAAACGAAAAATGAAATAAGTACAAAATAGTTTCTACTATTCTTGGACGAGCAGATTGTCGGCAAAGATGCGGGAGACGGTGGCTTGGCGATTGTGGTTGATTTCAATAATCATAGAATGGTCGAAGGGGATTTTTTCGGAAAGGGTAATGATGGTGCCTATGCCTATATCTAGCTTTTTGAGATATTGTAGAAATGGGGCGCTAGTGTCTTTGACAGCAACTACTTTGCAGGTTTTTCCTTCTTCTATTTCGGCAAGGAGTGTTTTGTAAGAAACGGCACTTTCGCCATTCGCCTTAGGTATGGGGTCGCCATGAGGGTCGTACTGAGGGAAGCCTAAGTATTTATCCAATCGGTCGGCAAGCTCTGGGTGAAAAACATGTTCCAGTTGCTCGGCAATATCGTGTACTTCGTCCCAGCCATAGCCTAGTTTTTCGAGCAGGAAAGCTTCCCAAAGTCTGTGTTTGCGTACAATAGAGATTGCTACGTTTTGGCCGACGGAAGTAAGCGCTACTCCTTTACTTTTTTCGTAGCTCACCAATTGTTTATCAGCAAGTTTTTTGAGCATATCTACTACAGATGCAGGATTGTTGCCCAGGGCATCTGATATGGCAGTAGGGGTGATTTTGGCAAGCCCCTGCTGTGCTATGTTGTAGATAGCTTTTAGATAATTTTCTTCTGATAATGTATGCATGAGTAGACTGAAAATGCCTGAGTGTCAAAGGTACTCATTTTTAGGTGTGTGCATTTACCTAGATAGTATTTTGGCCTTGGCTTGTGTGTTTTCGTTGAGCATGCGAGCAATGTATATGCCTGTGGAAACAGGTAAGCCAGTTATGTTGTGTGTAGAATTGCCAGATGGAAGTGTGATACTTTGAGTATGGATGACACGGCCTGTGATATCGAGTAATTGCAAGGTGTAAGTAGTAGGGAAAGTGTTGTGGCAGCTTAGTGTGAGGTGGCGATCGGTGATACTGCCTGAGAACCAAAGAGGGGTGGTAGTGGCATTGATATCGGGTTTTACAGAAAGTTCAAGCACTGTGGTAGTGGTGTTGATATTATCGAGATACCAACGATTGCCAGTAGTACCAGCGGCAGAGGTGTAGCGGAAGCCAATGTATAGCGGTACAATGTTTTTGAATGGAGTAAGATTGGCTTGGTGAGTGACCCAATCGGTAACATCATCATTACTGAAAACAGGCATCATAGCAGCTGTGATGTCAGTAGCCATATCTAATAGGGAATCGGTAGTGTCAGTGGTATATACTATCTGCATTCTGGCACCGAGATTGATAGCCGTGGTTTTTGTGTCGAAATTGAGGTATATATCTCCTGTGTAACCACTAAGATTGAGTGATGGGGAAATGAGTATGGACGTATCTAAGTAATAAGTAAGAGGTGAGCCATAAAGACCTGAGCAACTAACCCCAGGAGTGCTGGAGCGACCAAATGCAACACCACATTGCCATCTGCCATCAGGTATAGTACTGGCAATAGGGTTGTAAAACTGCCAACCAGAAGGGATGCCACTTCCGGTAGCACATTTGAGATTAAGGTCTTCACTCAGAGAAGTAGCCTGACCGTGGACATATAAAGAAGTAGTGCAAAGGGCTAGAGCGGATAGTAATATATTCTTCATAAGAAGTATTGTTAATGGTTTAATATTGTGTTGCTAAATTAGTGATTGTAGTGCGTAACCCAGTGCTATTTTCAGAGTAGATGGTATGGATTAGGTATAATTATTAGTTAGATAGTGAGTTAACTATTAATTGACGAGCAACACTAGTGCAATGTGAGGAAAAGAGAAAAATATTTTTTTACTAACGTTTGGAGATCAGGTATCGTCATAGCCATTAGGGAATGATATACCCAGATAGGGTAAATATGCTAAAGAAGGAAAATATAGGATAGTTGGACCGTAACGACACATACAAACAGTCTATAGGTGATAGTGGCATGATGCTTACTGAAAGTGAGCTGTATGCGCTATTGCGAGAATGCATGGCTGGGTCGAGGATGGCGCAAAAGAAATTGTATGACAGGTTTGCGCCAAGGGCTTATGGGGTAGTGAGGCGATACATATATGATAACGACCATGCTGCGGAGGAGGTGCTGAATGATTCGTTTTATAAAGTACTGACAAAACTAGAACAGTATTCGTTTCAGGGGTCGTTTGAAGGGTGGATAAGGAGAATAGTGGTGAATACAGTAACAGATTACCTGCGGAAGAGTATAGGAAAGGATACACACAAGGAATTGCAGCCAGAGGATGCATATGTGGGTAGTGAGCCAATGGCAAAAATGGCACATAAAGAATTGATGGACCTGATACAGTCGCTGCCCCAAGTACAAAGAACTGTGTTTAACCTGTTTGTAATAGAAAATTATGCACATAAAGAAATAGCAGAAATGCTGAGTATCACGGAGTCGAACTGCAGATGGTATCTGAATGATGCCCGCAAGCGACTGAAGGAGAAAATAAACTTAATGAGTTAGTAAATAGAAAGATGGACAACAATATTGATAACATAGACGACCTATTCAGGGAGGGTTTTGCGGACTACGCAGAAACCCCTCCACCTGCGGTGTGGCAGGGATTGGAAAGGCGACTAGACAACGACAAGAAACGGAGGGTATTCCCGTTCAGGTGGTTTTGGTATATAGGCATACTGATAGTAGCAGTGGTGCTAGGTGCTGGTATGTTGTATTTGCCTGATTTTGGCAAAGAAACAGTGCCGGTGGCAACACCTATAGGGACGGCGGATGTGCTGCCCCTTGCTGATGCAGCAGTAGCCGATAAAGTAAAAAGCTCTGCTAAAGAGAGTGCGGCACACACTATGCCTGCACAGAAAGATGACGTCAGCCATCTGAACAATAGTAGTAGCACTACACAACAAGCAGTGGAAAGTAACGACAATAAGATAGCTGATTTAAAACACAACAGGCAAGAGCAAAAAATAACCGCAACAAGGAAAGCAAACAAAGCAAATGAAAATGTACAGGACGCTGCACATGCTGCGCAAAACACAACACTGAATGCGGCTGCTACAGGTACGAGTATGCATAGTTATGATGATTTTGAGCAGCAGGAATCAGCAGAAGGTAATAAGGATGATAGTAAAGCTACACAGCAGGTAGAGGCAGGATATGTAGTGAGTAAAAAAAGGAAGAATAAAATGCTGGTGGTGGAACAACTGCCTGAAGGTATGGCTGCTGAAGAAAGTAAAAACACCAACAACAATGAGGGCAACAGTAACGGTGTGAGCATGAAGGGTAGGGGCGTGCAAATAGCCAAAGCCAGTACGGGCAATGCAGCAGATGTGCCCAGTGGTAAAATAGCAGATATAGGGGTTGAAAAATCAGGTACGATACCTGAACTGACGCAGGATGTGAGAAGTGGTGATGCAATAAATGGTGGTGCGGCAATAGCTACCAGTAAGGACGATAAGAGGGTGGAGCATGTGGCTGTAACCAATGACAAAGCAGGTAAAAGCATGCCGAATAAGCATAAAAATGCTCCAAAGAAAATAGTTACTACAACTAATGAACAGCAACGGGTAGCTGTAAAACAAAAGTCAACATCTGTGAAAAATAAGGTGGCAGCTACAAGTAAGGGTAGTGAAAAAAAGACTGCTGTACCTAAAGCAATAGCTAGTGTGCTGGCTGCAAATAAAAAAGGGTCAAAGAATAATGTAGCTTTCAAAGAAGTAGCAACAAAGTATGATGCTGGGAGTAGCAAACCAAATGCTGCTAAAAGTGAGACTGCTAGTGTAGCTGATAATACAGGGAAGGTAAGCGCTGCTATCACAAAAAACACTAGTGTAGCAGCAGGGACTTCCGCAACCAAAACTACAGATGCTACAGGTAGTAAAGGTGATGCAGACAAAGGTAAAGTAGCACAGCAGAAAGCATTGGAAAAAAATAAAAATACTGAGCAGAAAGTAGCGGCGAAGCATACTGCTACTGCTGAAAAAACTGCGGCTACTAGTAGTGTAGTGGCTGCTGCACATAGTGTAGAAGGTGTGCAAAATACTGCAACATTGAATGATAAGGCTGTGGAGGGGGATGCTACAATTACTCAGCGAAAAAATGAAAAGACCGCTACTGCAAATGGTGATGTAATGGGTACTAAAACAGCCCGTAAAACAGCTGTGGATAAGATAGTGATACAGACCAAGGCAATAAATGATGTGGCTAAAAAAGAAGTAATAGCCAGCAATGAAAAAGCCAAAAATGAAAAGAAGAAAGGAGTGGGTGAAGAACAAAAAATTGCTACAGGGAATACTGGTAATGAACAGGGAACTAAAAACAAAAAACAGTCTGTAAAATATGGAGATGCGGTAGCCACAAAAAGTAGTGAAAAGGCGGGAAAGGGAACAACTAAAGCCCATGCGATAGCGGCAAAAACAGCTACTAGGAAAGCCGTAAAGGAAACTAATACAGCAAATGCAGTAACAACTAAAAGCACTAAAAAAGCTGTAAATGGAATAAGCCCATCAACGGCAATAGCGGCAAAAACAGCTACTAGGAAAGCCGAAAAGGAAACTACTACAGCCAATGCAGTAACAACTACAAACACTGAAAGAGCGGTAACTGAAACTACCCCATCAATAGCGGCAAAAGCAGCTACTGGAAAGGCTAAACAAACCACTGGTGGCAAACAGCAAGGTATAGCTAAAGGTGAGGCGCATGTGGCTGAAGAAGCTAGGGTAAACGCAGCAAGCCCTGCTACTGTGGCTAAGAATATGAGTGGGAAACAAGGTGGTGTAAAGACTCTGAATACAGGGATACTGGCAGCAGGCAAATGGAAACCAGATAATAGCTTGCCCGAAGAAACAAAAGCGGCAGACTATGTGATGAAGAAGGAAATAAAACCAGTGTTAGAGGCATCGGAGAAGGTGATGGAAGCTGCAAATAGAAAGGTGGACAGCACAATTGCCGTGGCTACAGACAGTGCAGTAATTACTGCCGCAGATAGTGTGAAAAACGATAGTGCAACGCATAAAAATAGATTTGTGATAGGGGTGAAAGCAGGTGTAGAAATGGGTGTAATGAGTGGCGGGGCTAATAAGGCAGTAGTGTCGCCGTACCTGCAGTACAAGTTATCGGAGCGGCTGTCGCTGATGGTGCAACCTGCACTGAAGATGGCTGGGCTGAGTACGAGAAATGTGGGTATGGCTGCTAACTATTATGCAGTAAACCCAGGAACGGGTAGCTACAAGTTGACAGATAGTGCGTTGCTGATATTGGTGCTAACTGGTGATACGCTATGGAACCGCAATTATGAATACACTGAGCGGTATGACTCTGTGGTGAAAACTAACAAAACTGTAGGTAGCTACATGGAGATAGAGCTGCCATTGCTGCTGCAATATAAAGTGACCAAGCGGCTGAGCGTGTATGGTGGAGTGAATACAGTGTATGGCAATAAATTGGGAGTAACTGAGCATACCTACACAGCTAAGGCTGTTCCTAAGACTGGGTATGTGAATACACTAGCACAGTTTTATGCACCAGCACCAACTCCTACAGGTACAGGCATCACCTACACAGGTAGCCCACTATCGGGGTATACAGGGCCGCAGTACCCTAGTGAAACCGGAGGGTTGTTCAGATTTGGGTATATGTTTGGGTTGAGCTATGAGGTGCGCAAACGGTGGCTGGCAGATGTGCTGGTGCAGCAGTGCATTGCGCAGCAAAACCTAGTAGCGGGTTATAATGTAAACAGACCACTATCGGTGCCCTATTTCAGATTCACACTGGGATATAGGCTCTCGAAACAATGAAATATGAGTGTCGATAAAAACTATACGGCACAAAGACTTTACCCTGGAATCCCTATCCCTTCTTGCATATAAAAACCAGCAACTTTCGTTCAGGCGAAGTTGTTGGTTTTTGAGAAGGGCTTTTATACAGACGGAAAATGTGCAGCAGTATCATTGTAAATCAGGTATGAAGTGCGCTGGATTTTCCAAAATATTCCCCTTTTTCCATTTCTTTACTTATATTTACGTGAAATATTTACATTGCGGAATCTTATGACTAAAAAGATTTTTACGGTTTTGTTGCTTGCAGTAATCAGCAGCACAGTATTTATATCGTGCAAAAAAAACAATAATACCCAGACAGATGCTACTCGTAACTATTTCCCGCTTACGTTTGGCAGGTCTGTTACATTTGAAGTAGATTCTACCTATTATGATGAGACCTTGTGTACGAGATATAACGTAAAGTCTCAGATGAAATATGTGGTAACAGATACGTTTACCGACAGAAAAAACTTTACCAATAAGCTTTCTTACATCCTCGATGTGTTCAGCCGCCCTTATGATGGTGCTATTTGGCGCCCACAGGGTGTTATTATACTGAATCCTACGGCTAATGGACTGAACTGGACACAAGACAATGTGAAATACATTAAAATGTCGTTTCCTATTACTGATGGTTATACCTGGAAAGGCAATGTGAACGCACCAATCAATGATAAAGACTTTAATTTTCTAAAGAACTGGGATTATCAATACCGCAACTACCGCAAGTCATTTAATACAGGATATGTGAACTTTGATAACACAGTAACAGTATTAGAGAATGATGAATCTGTAAACTATCCCGATGTAGACTCTGGGGTAGCTGCCTATCGCACCTATTCGAAGGCCGTGTATGCATACAATGTGGGGCTGGTATATCGCGAGCTGACACACTGGACTTACCAGGCCAACAACTCGCAGTGCGTAAACGGCTACACCGTAGTGATGCGGGCTGTAGACCATAACTGATGATATGCGCAGGAGTGCAACGATAATATTACTGGCCTTAGGGATGATGATGTGCGGAAGGCTGTATGCAGAGCAATTTGCCTACATAGTTCGTTTCACTGACAAGAATAATACTACCTACTCATTATCTAGCCCACTTAGTTATTTGTCTGTAAGAGCTACAGACAGAAGAACCCGTCAGGGTATAGCAATAGACAGCACAGACCTACCTGTAAACAGAACATACATAGAAAGTGTATTGGCACTGACTGGAGGCAAAATACATGGATCATCAAAGTGGCTGAATCTTTGTGTGATATTGTTGAGAGATTCAACAGCTATTCATGCACTTGACACTATATCCTTTGTGAATAGTAGCAAACTAACAGGCTACTATGCTGACAGCCTGCACAGACCTATCGCCCCAAATCCAACTACAGAATCTTACGAGGCAGCATTCAGAACTACTGCAGACCCGGCTTTTTATGGCAACACCTGGATACAGACTGCGCTACTGCAAGGTGGTACGCTGCACGATGGTGGGTATACTGGTAATGGAATGCTGATAGCGGTGTTTGACGGAGGTTTTGCTGATGCAGATACTCATGCAGGTTTTGGTAGCATGTGGTCGAGTGGGAGAATGGTAGACAAGTATAATATTAATTTGGCTAACGATAATGTGTTTGCGTTTGATACGCATGGTAGCAGGGTGCTGTCGGCTATGGCTGGCTATGTGCCCAATACCTATGTGGGTAGTGCGCCCATGGCATCGTATGCACTGTATGTAACCGAAGATGCGATGTCTGAGCAGCCAATGGAGCTGGTGAATATGCTGTTAGGGGCAGAGCGGGCAGATAGTGTAGGTGCAGATATTATTATTTCTTCATTGGGGTACAATACCTTTGATAATCCGGCTGATGATTTTGTGTTTGCCACAGATTTTGATGGAAAAACTACAATTGCCAGCCAGGCGGCTAATATAGCCACCACCAAAGGAATGCTGTTTGTGACGAGTGCCGGTAATGAGGGTGGCGGAGGCTGGAACATGATACTTACGCCCGGCGATGCAGACAGTGCTGTAACTGTAGGGTCTGTTTGGTCGACAGGTGGGAGTGCATTCAATAGTGGGTATGGGCCTAATGCTGCAGGGCGTGTAAAACCTGATGTATGTGCAATGGGGCAGGCGGCAGCAGTATTTAATGGTATGGGTGGTTATGTGAATCAGAATGGTACTTCTTTTGCCACGCCGCAAATAGCGGGTTGGGCTGCATGCTTGTGGCAAGCTATTCCGTCGGCAACGCCATACGAACTAAGACAGATAATAATAAAGTGCGCTACACTCTACAACACGCCATCGGCACAGCAGGGTTATGGGGTGCCTGACTTCAACTGTGCCAGAGATATAGCCCTGCATGTAAAAGACTCGCTGAGGGTAGATGTGTCTGTAAACTGGGTGAGTGTAACTACTAATCCGTTTTTGAGTGAGCTGGATCTGGTGTTGTCGCCTTATATAGACCAGCAGGTAGATTTCAGGGTGATGGACTTGACAGGTAAAACAGTGTACACTACTAGTGCATTTTTTCATAAGGGCATCAACAATCCTTTCAGGATATCGTTGCCTGATTTGTCGTCAGGAGTTTACCTTCTGAAGGCAGTATCGGCAACAGACCAGCAAGTGCTGAAAGTGGTGAAGTATTAATCAACTAAAATTTTCTTTTACAAACATGTTCAGCTACTGGGAGCAGGAGTCGTTCAGTCATTACCATCACATAGTGGTGGGCGGCGGCATAGTGGGTTTGAGCCATGCTATAGAGCTCAGTGAGCAGTATGCTGGCGCGCGTATACTGTTGCTGGAGCGTGCATTGCTACCCACAGGAGCCAGTACCCGGAATGCGGGTTTTGCGTGTATGGGTAGTGCCACCGAATTGCTGGATGACCTAACCCACACCTCTGAGGAGGATGTGGTGGCCTTGTTTGCACAACGCAAAGAAGGGCTGGAGTTGCTGCGCAACCGGCTAGGAGATGAACGGATAGGGTATAGGGCAAATGGCAGCTATGAGCTGATAAGCGAAGCAGAATTGTATGCTATAGACCAACTGGATTATCTGAACAGGCTATTGCTGCCAGTAACGGGTAAGCCAGCGTTTGAAGAGGCAAAAGGATTGCAAACAGAATTCGGATTTGGTGAGGATAGTGTGAGCACTATGGTGCGACAAACCTGTGAAGGAGAGCTGCACACTGGGAAAATGATGCGTGCGCTTACTGACATGGCCATACACAAAGGCATAGAAATAAAAACAGGAGCAAATGTATTAAAGTATGAAGAAGAAGAACTGCGTGTAGTGGTGACAGTGGAAGAGCAATATAGGAAAGAAGAATGGCGGCTGACCTGCAACACACTAAGCATATGTACCAATGCATTTACAAAAAGCCTGCTGCCTACCGAAGATATAGTGCCAGGCAGGGGGCAAGTGCTGATAACTGAGCCTGTAGAGGGGCTGAAATTTAAAGGCATTTTTCACTTTGATAAAGGTTATTATTATTTCAGAGAGATAGATGGCAGAGTGCTGTTTGGTGGAGGTAGGAATCTGGATTTTGACACTGAGCAAACTACTGAAATAGCACTGAACAAAGTGATACAAGACGACCTTGACCACAAATTGGCAAATGTTATATTGCCGGGTGTGCGGGTAAAAGTAGCACAGCGCTGGGCAGGTATTATGGCATTTGGTAGTACTAAACAACCTATAGTGAAGGCGATAAGCACAAGGGTGTATGGTGCCTACAGAATGGGGGGCATGGGTGTGGCACTAGGCAGCAGAGTAGCAGCTACTCTTGCCCGCACTATAAAGCAACAGTGGCAATAGCTTCAGTGATATGATTAGAGGTTGCCTAGATCTTCCCAGTTCTCGAAAAGTAGGTTGAGGTAATAGTTTTCTTCGTGTGTTATTACGTTGTCTGCTTTTGCCAATTGTAGCGCAAAAGATATAAGGCTGCGTCTTTCCGCAAGTGTGGAATCGTCATAAAAATCGTCCATGGATTTTCTGAAATGTTCCTCCCAATCATCAGGATGCAGACTGCTGATGATTTCCATTTGTTTGTCGATGTTTACATGAAAAGGGAACTCTACTGCTAGGTATTCGCGTATTATTTTGTCTTCATTTACGCTCACTTTGAAGTCTACAGCAGATAGAATCATGAGCAGATGATATCCGGCAATTGTTTTATTCATTCGGTTGTTAGGCATAGTAATTGAAGTTTTTCGAATGTAGTGTTATTAGCTTTGCGATGATAATAGTAAGTCGAGGTCAGTATATTTCATACCGAATCGGCGAGCAATGGGGGCGTTGGTGATGCAGCCTTTGTATACATACACTCCACGGCGTATGCCGCTCTTGCTGATGATAACTCCTTCTACGCCGCCTATATCTGCTGCTTGCTGCATAATGGGCATTAGTACATTGCTGATGGCGCGCGATGCGGTGCGTGACACTCCGGAGGCTATGTTGGGCACACAATAGTGAATAACATCATATTTTTTGAAAGTAGGTTTTTCATGAGAGGTAAGTCTTGATGTTTCGAAACAACCCCCTCTATCCATACTTACGTCTATTATTACTGACCCTGCTTTCATGTTACTTACCATTTGTTCTGTAACCACTACTGGGGTTATTCCATTAACTGGCTTTAGTGCACCTATGGCTACATCTGCATTACGGAGTTCCTCGGCAAGGGTTGTGGGCTCTAGTACAGAGGTGAAGCAGCGTCTGCCAATATTGTTTTGCAGCCTCATAAGTCGGTATACAGAGTTGTCGAAAATCTTGACAGATGCACCTAGACCAAAGGCAGCTCTGGCAGCAAACTCACCTACAACCCCAGCACCTATTATGAGCACGCGTGCAGGTGGTAAGCCAGATATGCCGCCTAGCAGCACTCCCTGACCGTTATCCGCATTGCCCAGAAAACGTGCAGCAATCATTATGGCATAATTGCCAGCTATTTCGCTCATAGAGCGAACTATGGGGTATGCTCCAGCATCATCTTTTATAGAATCGAAAGCAATAGCAATAATTTTTTTAGCCAATAGCTGCTCTAGTATTTCTGCTTTCATAAGCGGTAGGTGGATGGGCGATATTACAACCTGATTGGGTTGTAACAGACTCAACTCTTGCTCAGAAATTGGGGCAGACTTAATGATCGTAGTGGCTTGGTATAGTTCGGCCTTGTCGTATACTATGTGTGCACCTGCCTCGCTGTAGTCGTTGTCTGAGTAAAAAGAGCCATTACCTGCACCATGCTCTACGGCAACATCGTGCCCATCATTTACCAGTACAGATACTGCTTCTGGTGTTAGGGGTACTCTGTTTTCCTGAAAAGCAGACTCCTTTGGTATGCCTATGAATAGTTTTTTTCTTCTTGGTGTTATTTGAAGTGTTTCCTCGAGCGGAACATACGAAAAGGATGGAGATATGTATGGTTTTTTGCTCATGACTGATGATAGATTAAAGTCTAAGGAACAATATACAATACAAGGGTTGAGAAAAAAAGAACTTTAACAATTGCCAGTATTATTTTAAATATTAACAACCCTTGAGGTAAGAGGTAATCTAATTTGTGCCATTAAATTTTATTTTTGCAAGCACAAACTTGGTTGCAATGGAAATATTGGTGCTGTAGTGAACCAGTTGTTGACTACAGGCTTACTATAGTTAATTTCACTTTTTCTTTGCGACCTTACAACCCGTAGTACTATGCTCAGACAGTCGACCCAACAAAAGTTACTTCAGAAATTATCTCCTCAGCAGATACAATTAATGAAGTTATTGCAGATACCCACCGCGAATCTGGAGGAAAGGATTAAGGAAGAACTGGAAGAAAATCCGGCACTGGAGTTTGAGTTGGATACCCCGACTGTAGACCAAGATACCTATGAGCTTGATGATGCCCCAGCGAATAAAGAAGAGGGTGAGGAACAACTGGAAGATGTGGAGCTAAGCAATGATACGGCTGAGAAGGTAGATCTGGATGATTTTTTGCGCAGGGAAGATGATGAGAGTAGCGGCTATGACTACAGCGATGATTACTATAGTGGAGGCAGTGAAGAAAGAACAGTGACGCCAGCCAGAGTGGAAACAAGTTTTCATGACTATCTGCTAGACCAACTAGGAATGCTGGAGCTGGATGACAGGAGACACAGAATAGCAGAACAGATAATAGGCAGCCTTGATGAAGATGGCTATCTGCGTAGGGAAGCCAGCTCTATAGCCGATGATTTGGCTTTTGGGCAAAACATAGAAACCAGCATTGAAGAAATAAACGAACTGATACTGGAGATTCAACTCTTTGACCCACCAGGTATATGTGTATGGACACTACAAGAGTGCCTGATACTACAGTTGAAAAGAATGCCGGACAGCAAACCTGTAAGGGATGCAATAAAAGTGCTGGATAAGTATTTTAATGAATTCACGAAGAAGCACTACGATAAAATACAGAAGTATCTGGAGCTGAATGATGAAGATTTTAAAGGGGTAATAAACAGCATAATAAAGCTGAACCCCAAGCCGGGTGCTGCATACACAGTAGTGAACAAGGCAGAGAGTTATATCATCCCTGATTTTTTTGTGTACAACAACAATGGCATACCCGAGATAACACTGAACTCTAAGAATGCGCCTGAGTTGAGAATATCGGAAGGCTACAGGGAGATGATGAAGGCGTATGACCGTAGCGAAAAAAAGAATAAAAATCAGAAAGAAACGGTACTCTTCATAAAGCAAAAACTAGATGCAGCAAAGTGGTTTATAGATGCCATAAAGCAACGCCAACATACTCTATTGCACACCATGCAAGCTATCATAGAGTTTCAGAAGGAGTTTTTTGTGACGGGCGATGAAACTACGCTAAAGCCAATGATACTCAAAGATATAGCTGCTATGACCAGTCTGGATATATCTACGGTATCGAGAGTGGCCAATAGTAAGTATGTGCAAACAGAGTATGGTACTTATAAGCTAAAGTTTTTCTTTTCTGAGGCACTGCATACCGATAATGGTGAGGAGGTATCTACGCGAGAGGTGAAAACTATACTGCACGAAATGATAAGTGCGGAAAATAAACGCAAACCTTTATCGGACGAGCATCTCACAGACATGCTTATGGAAAAAGGGTATAACATAGCCAGGCGCACTGTAGCCAAATACAGGGAGCAACTGAATGTACCTGTGGCACGATTGAGGAAAGAGCTATAATATGTGCTGATGACGAAGCAAAAATGAAAAGATGAACGTAGAAGAAATAAGGGAATACTGCTTAGCAATGCCTGAGGTAACGGAATCTTTTCCGTTTGGCGAGGATACCCTTGTATTTAAAGCCAAGGGTAAGATGTTTTTGCTGCTCAGTCTTACTGATGACCCTGTGCGTATAAATGTAAAATGTGACCCTGAATTGGCTGTTGCATTAAGAGCGGAATATGCCTGTGTTTTGCCAGGATATCATATGAACAAAAAACATTGGAACACCATATTAATGGACGGTACAATGGCAAAAAAGATGCTACTGGAGCAGATAGATACTTCCTATACACTGGTGGTAGCAACTGTCCGCAAAAGTAAATCTGTACAAAAGTGATGTAGATATTACTTTTGCGGAATTATAATGGTCTAATGATGAGGTGGATAGTTGTTATTTTGCTCGTATTTGTTGCTACTCAAGCCAAAATTAATGCTCAGGTTTTGATACCTATGAAGTATGTATCGGAAGACGAGAACCGATTGCTGAAAGAGAATGATACACTTAGGTATTATGCAGCAACTGGCGATAGCCTGAATGTAGTAGCCATAAATGAAGAAGCCCTAATTTACAAGCTGGTAAACAAACGAAATAAATCGAAAGTAGTAGCAGAGGGTGGGGTAGTGCCTGATGGTGATAGCTATTTGCAACATGGGCACTGGATACAGTACCATAGCAATGGTGCAGCCGAAATAACAGGTAGCTATCTGCGAGGTAAGCCGGTAGGTAACTGGGAAACATACTATAAAGATGGGCGTGTAAAAACGGCTGCTCATTATGCATTGATTACCGACAAGGATGGGACCAATACTTGTATGAGTGGTGAATACAAAGAATACTATGCAAATGGAAAACTGAAAACACTGGGTTATTATACTGCTGATAGAACCCGATATCAGGATACATTGCAGGTAGAAGACCCACTGACGGGAGGTAAGCAAGTAAAAACACTCTATAAGTCCGTGTACACACCGCGAAAGGCAGGATACTGGGAGTACTACACAGAAGAAGGAGAGCTGGATAGAAAAGAAGAACTTTAGTAGGAATAGATAAACGGTACGGCAATACTGCTGCTGCTGAGTGAACTAAAAACTGTACATGAACAGATTCATACAATGTTTATTGCTTTCTGTTTTTATGGTATTTGCATTTGGTAGAGTACTGTATGCTCAGTCTAATTTTTATGAAGAAGAGTTCAATTCGTTTTCAGGTGGAGCCTTAATAGGTCTTAATCTTGCACAAGTAGATGGTGATAGATACTTCGGGTATAACAAACCTGGCATAGCAGCAGGAGTATTTGTGAATATGCAATTCTCAGCAAAATGGGGTTTGGGTATAGAGATGTTGTATTCGCAAAAGGGTAGTAGGGGCGATGCCGTGGTGGAGTCGGCATATGCTGGTACTTATGTAGCACAGTGTCATATTGGGTTAAACTATGTAGAGTTGCCAGTAGTAGTGCGCTATAAAAAGGATAAATATGTGGGCGAGGCTGGTGTGTCTTACGCTAGGCTAGTAAAAACAAAAGAAACTATACTGGAGCCACAACCGTTGTACATAGATGCAGATAGGAATAGGTTTGCAAGTACTGACCTAAACTATGTGTTGGGCGTAGGTAGGCACCTACACAAGCATATTTATTGCGGTGTGAGATTTCATTATTCTATTGTCAGTATCCGTCCTGCAGAGCGGATACCCATAGGTTATGGTTACGGCAAAGAGGGACAATTCAATAATTTATTTTCATTAAGGCTAATTTACCAGTTGTAGCTATTATCCGTTGTTTCTGATTTTTATTATTTCATCCAATAAGCTGTTTTCTTTTGCAGAGAGGTTTTTGGGTACTGTTATCACTAATCTTGCATAATAGTCTCCTCTTATTTTTGGGTCAGTGTAGTCGGGCATACCCATTCCTTTCAGTCTGAATACCTTGTTGCTATCTGTGCCAGTGGGTATGGTTACTGTTAATTGTTTGTCAATAGCAGCCACTATTTGTTTGCCGCCTTTTATTGCGGTAAATACGTCAAGAGATTCGTCGGCATAGAGGTCGTTGCCTTTCCTTTCATACTTGTTGTGAGGGGCTATTTTTACTGTAATGTACAGGTCGCCTGCTGGTCCTCCGTTTATGCCTGGTCCACCTTTTTCTTTCATTTTCAGTACCTGCCCATCTGCAATTCCGGGTTTCAGTTTCAGATTTAGTTGAGAAGTGCCAAGGTTAACCTGCCTTGATGTGCCATAGAAAGCCTCGTCAAGTGTTATGGTAGTGCTTGCTTGATGGTCTTCTCCTTTTCGTTTTGTGCTACTTCTTTTTATGCTATCGTTGTACCCGAATATTGATTCGAAGAAGTCTGAAAATCTGCTTTCGTTATTGTTACTTTGGTTCTGATTGTATCTTCTGTTTGATTGGGTATAATAGTCTTGTTGGTTTTGATTGGCATATTGTTGCCAATTGTCGCCTAGTTGGTCGTATTTTTTGCGTTTTTCTACATCTCCCAGTACATCGTACGCTTCACTTACTTCTTTAAAAGTTTCTTCCGCTTTTTTATTACCCTGGTTTTTATCAGGATGGTATTTTACTGCCAGTTTGCGGTATACTTTTTTTATTTCGTCTTGAGTAGCAGTTTTTTCTACACCTAGTACTTTGTAATAATTTTTATATTCCATTTTATATTTAACTGAGTGTGTGTTTTTTCATTAAAAGAGATAAAATCAACTAGCTTCCTATTGATTCACGCATTATTAATTTTCTGTTCCGTTTGCTTTTCGGGATACAATCTTTGTTGTTTGTCTAACATTTTATGCACTTAGTTCGCCAATTTTCTAGTATTAATAATTGTAAGTTAAGCTATAGTTTCCATTAAATAATCAAACTGAAAATTTGCCTGAAAAGGTATTTTTATTATATTTACTTTTTGAGGTGTTTTTTTATACATCCTGTGCTAATCAACATTTAACTAAATGAAACGTTTTTTACTAAGTAGTCTTTTTGTTTTTTGTAGTTCGCTATTGAGTATTGTGAGCTATGGTCAGACGACTGCGAGCTATTTTTATTCAGTTTTAAGCGGTACTTATACTAGTATTGCGTCTACTGGAACAGTGGTAGGAGGATTGGGAGCGGCGGTGCTTGATGTAACTATTACTGGCATTCCGATAGGGTTCACATTTAACTATTGTGGTGTAAATTATACTCAGCTATCTGCTTGTAATCATGGATGGCAGTCATTGTCTAATTTTGGTGGTACTCCGTTTGTAAATACTCCAGGAAACATACCTGGATTGGGTGCGTTAATACCAGTATGGGGAGATATGACAGGCGGTGGAAGTACTGCTTACAGAGAAACATCTGGTACAGCACCTAATCGAGTTTTCACTATTCAGTATACCAATTGGGCATTGAATGGAGGTTTCTGGACTTCAGGGTCAGGGAACATGAATTTTCAAGTAAAGTTGTATGAAACGACCAATGTTATAGAGTTCTGGTATGGTTCTAGCACACTTACTGGATACAATGGTACTTCCGCAGGCACGCCGGCAACCATAGGTATTGCAAATGGAACAACAGATTATAAAACTGTAAATTATACGCCGCCAGGTTATGCTACTGCTACAGTTGGCACTTGGTACACAAATCATACTGCATTGCCAGGTACTAACACAATACTCAGATGGTCGCCATGCCCTGTAACTGTTGCTCCTACTAATACTGGTCCAGTATGTCCAGGCAACCCTATAACTTTAAATGGAGGAGTAGGCGGAGGCGGTAGCATATACACTTGGACTGGTCCTGGAGGCTTTACTTCTACTTTACTCAATCCTGTTCTTCCTTCTGTTACTTCTACTACAACTGGAACATACACATTAGTAGCATCCAACGGAACGTGTTCTATGAGCGGAACTACTGTTGTTAGCCTCAATCCTGTGCCTGCTGCGCCTATTATAACCCCTGCTACCACTAGTGTTTGTAATGGTAGTATCACAGCGATTTCTTCCTCAGCGGCTGCCACATGGTCTCCTACTACCAACTTGTACACCAATCCTGCTGCTACCATACCATATACAGGAGGTACAGCAAGCACTGTATACTTCCAGACATCCAGCGTTACAACAGTACCTACAGTATTTACATACACTGCTACGGTCACTAATGCCACAGGTTGTACAGCATCAGCTACGGCTACAGTCACTGTCAATCCTTCTGTAGCATCTATAACTGGTGCACTTTCTGTATGTACAGGTTTTACTACCACTTTATCTAGTTCCAGCCCTG
>CAZRPA010000080.1:0-17861 GCA_964601855.1 uncultured Flavipsychrobacter sp.
TATCAACAAGTTAGTTAATGGTTGTACAGGAGAAAATAAGACCAACAGCGGCGGAAAGTGAGCTATCGGAGACATAACAGTATTACCCAAAAGATTGTTTTATTTTGTCGGGTTATTTATATAATCAAAAAGAAACACTTATGGTAGGGCGCGGAATCCTCGGAACAATAGAAAATCTACTCTTGGAATATCACAAAGCAGATAGCGGTTCCTACATTAAGCTAGACGATATTCTGGATCAACTAGAATTTCATTGCAAAGGAACGTCCTATCGGGAAGAAAAAAATGTACTTAATCGACTAACTAATTTATTTGAAACCCAGAATGAAAATACCGAGCGATTTACCCTACACTATTTAAGCTTCTCGATAATGTGGTTCATTGATGAATATTTTGAATCCCAATTGAAGTACCACGGCATGTATGCCATTGCTGCAACAGAAGCGGTTGCACAACCAGAGAAATATAACTATCATGAAGCTGGCTTTTTTAATTCGGCAACTCCTGAACAAACATTATCGCACGACTATTACCATAACATTCTTTCCTGTAAAAATCTATGGGAAAATTTAAGTCGTGATTTCAAAAAAGAATTATTCGATATCTGTTTCATGCCTCCATTTAAAACCAAATAAAAAATCAACCCAAAAAGAACGGATTTCGAGCATCATTTGTCGCAATCTAGGAAGATTGGGTAATGTGTGGGACTAACAGGCAAAACTTCTAAACAGGTATTAGGATTCTTTCTTGAATTGTATCTGTCTGGCGCGAGGCTGTGGGTCAGAAAATAAGACCAACAGCGGCGGAAAAGACGGAAGATTATTTGCTGACAATCAGAAGGTGCTAACGTTGCTTGAGATCGAAATAAGTGGGCTTCTTAAAACCATGTATACGTTTAATGCAGTTTTTTTTGATTTTAAATGTAACCGGTCTTAATACAGAGGAATCCGTGGCAAAATGATCCCAGACTATAGTGTCACGCTCGATATGACATAAAGTTCGGGTAAGCATGCCTCTATCTAAATATAGCTTTCGTTTGTTTTGCTTGAAGTTACCGCTGCCATCCCATTGTTGGCAATCATCTGAATGCAACGTTCGAATAAACAATCCATAAGTAGAACTTGGGCTTGGTCGACAGAGTCGAATACAACTGGAAACCCATGGCGAATCGCGCAGGCAGTATGTTACGGTGTCCTGCCCATAAGTGACTGATGAAAAAAACACCGCTTGCAAAAAAAATAGTTTGACAGAGTTTTTGGAACAGTTGGAGAGCATGGTTAAATATACAAACACCAGATGAGATTAAATGTGCTAGGTTAACGTAAATGGATGTATTGGTTCGATATCCCACTCTTGGTGTGAAACAAAACCAGCTCAGATAGCAGATTTCAAAAATGGTGCGCCTAAAGGAAATCCAACTAGTACTGCTGATAACCAGATTCAAATCCAATGAGTAGAGATACAAGTACAGGCCTAATGAGCAGAAGATGTATTTCAAGGATAAAGCTGATCATTGCCCTGAACGTAGAAGGGTGTGACACAAGCGGCGCTGATGGGAGTGGTGTGGCTGGTGACAAAAAAGTATAAAATAGGGGGTGAAAGGGCGTGGATATACGGATGAAATAAGACTAATATGAGCGAATGGGAGTGAGAATAAATGTAATATATGTGGACTGTAGCGAGAAGGGGCTAGATGACATGTGTAAGGTGCTGATAATGAGGGTATTGGGGGCGAAATAAAATCTATGATATACTCGTAGCTGTATATGATAGTGCGAAAAGCGTAGTATGACAGATGTGTGATTTGTGAGGGTGAGAAAGTGGAAGCACCTTTGTGTGACAAAACAACGAAAAACCCTGACATGATGGAAAAACTAAAAAAGACAGATAGGGAGTATGTGCTATCGGACAGTAGTGTGAATGAGTATGGCTTCAGGTTGCTGACAAGTGGGTACCAAATAGAAGAGTATAAAAAAAACCCGATAGGCTACTACATGCACCGGAGGGATGAGGGGATAGTGGTGCGGTGGGATGACCTGTGCGTGAATGGTGATGTGATAACGGGTAAACCGGTGATAAACCTAATGAATGGTAGGGGTGAGCAGACGTGGAGTGAGGTGGAAAATGGTTTTCTGAATGCGGCGAGTGTGGGGCATATAGTGGTGCTGGAATATAGCCTGGAAAAGGAACTGATGTTGCCTGGACAGACTGGGCCGACGATAACAAAATGGTATAACAAGGAGTGTAGCCTAGTGGACATACCGGGGAACTGCAATGCGCTGACTAAGCTGTATGATGCGCAAGAGAATGAACTGACCCTGATGGATATGAACATGGGTGCCCGAAAAATAAAGGGCTTGCCTGCGACACTACCTGCTGAGCTGTATGCGGTGCTGAATCTGGCAGCTGCGGCAAGTGATAGTGAGGTGCTGGGGGCGGTGAAGACACTGAGCCTAGAGTGCCAAAAACTGAGTGCTGAAAATGCTGCACTGAGTGCTGAAATGGTGGTGCTGCAACAACAGGCAGACGCCATAAGTGCTGCCCGCAAAAGCCTGGAAATAGATGGACTGCTGAACAGAGCACTAGAGGAAAAAAGAATAACTACTGAGCTGAAAGCTACACTGGCTGCGGACTATGCTAACAACCCGGAAGGGCTGAAGGTGCTGCTGATGGCGATGCCTGCCTACAGAGCAATAGCGGAACAACTGAGGGGCAAGAGCGCTGACAAAACTGAGGGTGAATGGGAGTGGGATGACTATGAGAAAAAGGACCCAACAGGCAACAAACTAAAAGACCTGAGAAGTGATGACCCGGTGCGATACAAGGCACTGTTTGAGAAAAAATTTGCGGCATAGAAACGACTGCGGCAAAGGGGTAAAAAATAAGGCTACATAAGGATGGATAATGACCGCTGCTAAGGGCTGATGGCGATAGCTATGCCTGTTTTGAAATGCCAAGTGTCAAAGTCGATAGTAGATAGTAGATAGTACTTAGTCGATAGTACTTAGTCAATAGTCGATGGTACATAGTCAAGGTGCCAAAAATCAAAGTCCAAAAACAAATACAAACTCCAAAAACTATAACCAAAACAAAAAAACCAATAAACAACTATGGGAATTCAGAGAGAGATATGGCAGGACCATATAGCGGGCAACTTGTTTAAGAACAACGAGTTTTTACTGGCGAGTGTGGATGCGAGCCAGCATGTGATGCAGGGTAAGGTGGTGCATATACCACAGGCGGGTGCGCCGCCGACGGTGGTGAAAAACAGAACATCGCTACCAGCAACAATAGTGCAAAGGACAGATAGTGATGTGACGTACACACTGGATAATTTTTCGACAGACCCGATACTGATACCGAATGCTGAGCTGTATGAGTTGAGCTACAGTAAACGTGAGAGTGTGCTGAGTGAACATGAAACATCGGTGAGGGAAGCGATAGCGAATAGTGTGCTGGAGCTATGGGCACCAAGTGGGATGACGGGCACTGTGATAAGAACTACTGGTGTGGCAACGGCTGCACATATGGATGGAGCGACGGGCAACAGGAAAAAATTTGTGGTGAATGACCTGAAACAGGCACAATTGAGAATGAACAAACAGAATGTGCCGATGGAGGGAAGATATGCGCTGATAAGTGCGGATATGTTTCAGCAGTTGACGGATGATATGTCGGCAACACAGTACAGGGACTTTAGTGCGGCGTATGATGTGAAGGATGGTGTGCTGGGAAGATTGTTTGGGTTTAACATACTGATGAGGAGCGCTGTGCTGAAATATGATGATGACGTGCTGCCTGTAATGCTGCCCGGTGGTACGGACCCAGATGTGAGCGATAATGATGGTGTGCTGTGCTGGCAAATGAGTGCTGTGGAAAGAGCTGTGGGACAGATCAGCTTCTTTGAGAATATGGGAGACCCGACATACTACGGAGATGTGTATAGCGTGAGCATAAGAATGGGTGGCAGGAAAAGACGCGCAGATGCGAAGGGCATAGTGGCGATAGTGCAGGCTGCAGCGGCATAGTGGTGAGGGTGACAGGTGTGGGCATAGTGAGGATGAAAAAGTGGTGTAGGATATGCCCACACCTGTATATAAAAAAACAACCAACATGATGGAGACTGAAATAAAAGTGTGGGTGCTGGTGGGTGTGGCTGGTGCGATGATGACGGTGCTGGGATTTGTGGTGAAGCTGGTGACGGACCAAGTGATAAAAAGACTGGACGACATAGTGCTGGAACTGAAACAAATGACCAGAGCAACGACGATACACGGACAGGAAATAAAAGGTCTGCAAGAGCAAGAGGCTATGATACACCGGCGCCTGAACGAACACGCTGACAGAATACATGCCCTGGAAAGGAGCATAATAAGTGAACTATAAAAAAAGGAAAAAGATGTTTTGTACGAAAATGAGAAGTAGGCTAAAAAGACTGCTGCAACAGATAGACCAGTATGTGGATGAACATGCGGAAACAGCACTGAGGATAACGACTACGCTGAAGGGTATGCTGGAGTCGCCGGTGGCAGATATAGTGACGGCAATAATACCGGGTGATGCGGATGAGCTGATAAGAAAGCACCTGATAGCGGCTCTGGAACTAGCAACCAGTGCGCTGAGCATAGCCAATGAATGCGCAGCACAGCAAACGCTGAATGATAAGCTGCAATGCTTTGTGACACAACTGCGGAAGTACCCACCGGAAGTGCAAGATGCACTGCTGCAAAAACTGGCTAGCCTGCTGACCAGACAGCTGGATGGTAGCAGAGGAAGACAAAGCCTGTATGACCTGTATACACAGGCGAAATATGCTGCTGGAAAACAACAGGAAGTGGCAGGTGTATAGACAAAAGATGAACCATAAAATGTGGGTAGCGTGCTAGTGAACTGTGTGAAAGTGCTACCCACCTGATATGGTGAAGTAAACATTGTAAAGGGGCTATGAATTAATAAAAATGCTGTAACCTATAAACCTAAGTGAGTATGAACACAAATAATGACCAGCCTAGTGTGCTACACCTGGCTGCACTGGAAGTAGCTAAAGAACAGGTGGGCGTGCAGGAAGTGCCGAAGGGTAGTAATAAAGGACCGATGATAAATGAGTATCTGAAAGCGGTGGGATTGGGGCCAGGCTATGCATGGTGTCAGGCGTTTGTGTATTGGTGTTATGCTGTGGCAGCAAAAAGGACGAACGCAGAAAATGTGCTGGTGAAAACCGCGGGCGTATATGACTGCTGGAACAGAAGCACCAAGAGAAATGGTGTGCTGAAAATAACTAAGAGTGAGGTGGTGGCAGGCAAAGCTACACTACAACCGGGAGACCAGTTTGTGATGATGTATGGTAAGGGAGCTGGGCACACTGGCAT
Organism: uncultured Flavipsychrobacter sp.; assembly: GCA_964601855.1. GTDB lineage: Bacteria > Bacteroidota > Bacteroidia > Chitinophagales > Chitinophagaceae > Nemorincola. The sequence continues at coordinate 5,370 of CAZRPA010000080.1, forward strand.
AATAGAAAATGTGACTGAAAACGAAGCAGGGGCAATAGTGCTGCACACCATAGAGGGCAATAGTAACAACAGCGGTAGCAGAGAAGGGTATGCAGTAGTGAGACAAACGAGACTGCTGAGTGAAAAGGCATTGCAGGGATTCTTGAGGTATAGCTAAGGAATGATTAACGAAATAAAGACACGACAACCAACTATGAAAACTACTGATGATCAGGTAAACAAGGTGCTGTACGTGACGAGCGACGACAAAGTGCATGTGGACGAATCAACTGCTGCAACACATGCTGATGGACTGAAAGACAAAACAGTGCGGACACTAAACGAAGAGGAAAATGAACTGCTGGTGAACCAACTGATGAGGACAAATGAGGATGAGGATGATGAGGGATATATGACTGAAGAGGGATGGTAAGGGAGGTGAAAAAACAATTGTGAAACAAACTAAAACAAACTAAAAATGGGAAGTGTAAACATAGTACTGGCCAATGGGCAACTGGGCGGCACCATACAGACAAATGACGGCATTGTGGGGATGGTACTAACCGGAAAAACAGAACCGGGATATGCAGTAGGAACACCAATACTAGTGACGAGTATGGCTGCGGTAGCTGATGCTGGTATAACTAAGGTGGAGAATGGATTTGCGTATAAAAATCTAGTAGAGTTCTACAATCAGGCGGGAAGTGGAGCGCAACTGTATCTGATGCTGGTACCGAACACTATGACTGTGGCAGAAATGGCCGACAACACAAACACTGATGGTGTGAAAAAAATACTGGACTATGCTGGCGGTAAAATAAAGGTCGTGGGACTGATGAGCGATGATGTGGCAATAGCTGCTGGTGGTGGTGTGATAACAGTAACAAACGGGCTGAATGAAGATGTATACATAGCCGCTAGTAATATGGCTGTGACGGCAGAGCAATACTTCTACAACCACAAGCCCCTGCGTGCAATAATAGGTGGAACATCTTACAATGGTGTGGCGGCCGACCTACAAGATATGAGGGCTGGAACGACAAACAACCGAACGGCGATATTGATAGGTGACACAAAGGGAGGTGCCGGAGCGTGCCTGGGTATGGCAATGGGTGTAGTAGCCTCTGTGCCTGTGCAGCGGAAGATAAGCAGGGTGCGCAGTGGTGCACTGAAAAACAATGCTGCTTATCTGGGTACGGGAACCTACGAAAGCCTAGCAGGAACATCGACTGTGATAGCAGCGCTGGGGTACATCACTTTTACAACGTATGCCAATACTAGTGGTTATTTCTTTTCGGGGGACCCTATGTGTGCTGCTACAACAGACGACTACAGTATGCTGGCAAGGGGTAGAGTAATAGATAAGGCCCACATATTGGCCTATACCACCTTTGTGCAAGTGGTAGATGATGAGGTGCCTGTAAATACAGATGGTACACTGGATGCGGGTTTTTGCAAATGGCTAAGTCAACAGATAGTGAACCAAATAAACAATACTATGACGGCCAATAAAGAGATCAGTAACATAAGCTGCTACATAGACCCAGCACAAAATATACTTAGCACCAACTTACTGAACGTAGTACTTAGTATAACGCCAGTAGGGTATGCAACAGATATTGTAGTGAGTTTGGGATTTAGTAATCCGGCGCTGTAAATGAGTGTGTAAAAACCAAAGAAATAGAAGCAAACTTTTAAAACAAACTAGCATATGCCAACGATACCATTTTTTGATAGTAAGGACTGTGAATGGGCAGACATGACGGTGATGATAGCAGGTGCTACCATTACGAAAATAAGGGGCGTGAAATATAAAGCGCACAAAGACAAACAACTACTACATGCTGCAGGGGATGAACCAATAAGCATACAGGCAGGTAACAGAACGTATGAGGGACAGATAAAGGTGCTGAAGGGCGCACTGGATGATATGAACAGAGCAGCCATAGCGGCTGGTGGTGATGATGTGCTGGACTTGCAGTTTGACGTGGTGGTAACCTACAAAGCAAAAGGCACCAGAGCACTGCAAACAGACACATTGATAGGCGTGGAGATAAAAGAGTTTGAGAAAGGGTGGGAGCAAGGCGCAAAAAGTATGGATGTGACGCTGCCTATCGTGTTTATGAAGCTGATAACTGAATAAGGGGAAAGGGAGAAATTCAAAAAGATAAATTCCAAATCCCCAATCCCCCAAAAAAACAAATTCCAAAATCCAAAAACTTAAAACGAAAAAATGACACCTGAAACAACAGAACTGAAAGGACAAGCTAGTGTAGCACAAATAGACGAATGGAAGCAGAAACACCAGTATGGCATATATGCTGTAGAAGTGGGCGGACATGTGGCATACTTTAAAAACCCTGGCAGGCATGAGCTGAACTGCGCACTGACAAAGGCGGACAAAGAAAGAGCACTGGCGGTGTTTGAGGAGCTAGCAAGCGTTACCTACATAGGAGGTAGTGAAGAAGTGCTGAAAGATGACCAAATGTTTATAGGGATATGTCAGGAGCTGAAAGTGAAACTTGACGGAAAAAAAGCTCGTCTGGTAAACTTATAGCGGAGTTGTGCGGTGGCCCGGCACACGACTCCGTAGGATACCTAGAAACGCTAATAGAATATTACCTGCCGGGGGTAAATCATAAAGAGATGAGTGATGAAACATTTGCTCAGAAAATATCTCATCTGGAATACATAAGAGCACACGAGCAAAGAAGAGTAAAATAATGTAGCCGAGGAACACAGATACCCACAGCCTACAATACTGGAAGCCTGATGTGTGTAAAGAAATACTACCTACAAAGAAAACGAACGTATGAATGCAATAATAGAGGGTGTAGAAAACGCTATGCGGTTTCAGAGTTTGTATGAGACAAACTATATGCTGATGCGTGTAGATAGTAAGTTAACTGAACTAGTGGCAGTAATAGGTGAGTGGGTATCTGTAATGAGGGATAGTGTGCAGACGCTGCATGTGTATGGAAAAAATAGAAAAGAGGAAACAAGAGATAGCGACGAAACAACTAGCAAAAGAAGGGTAAGTGAAACAATCACAAAAGGCATAGTAGAATATGTGACCCCCCTCCTGAACAATAGCAAATATGAACCGAGTATAACAGCTGCAAATAGTAATGAAAAGGAGCTAACTGTAACTAATGGGCTACTGGCTAGTGCAGGTGAAACAGCAAAAGCTGTGGGGCTGCTGACTGATGTGCTGAAGACTACAAACAGTGGTATTGAAAGATTTGTTGGCGTGGTGACAACTACCGGGCATGTAGCAACAAATATTAATACTAATGCAAAGCTGGCGCAGGGGCTGAATGGAGAATTGACTATGTATAAGAATGTAAAAGCAACGGTGGAGTCGATAGGTACTAAAGCATTAATAACAGCAGCTATAACTGGGTGGGGAGGTGTAGCACTAGCGGCAGGAGCTATGGCTGCAGGGATATACGAATATTATGATGACCTAGATAAACGGCAAAAGGAATATGCAGCTAGTGTAAAAAGTCAACGAGACCGATCTGACAAAACATTTTACATGTCTGGTAGGGCTGTGGATAGTTTTTCGAATGGATTGGCTGAAATATACGAGCGAGTAGCTGTGGCGGTACCGACAACCGTATCGGACAGAAAGATGAGCTTGAATCCGAGAGAAACAATTAAACAGAAGTACGGAGATCAAGCTTATTATCTGGGTTACGAACCCATACAACCCGCAATGGACAATGTGATGCATGTTTCGCTTATGGGGGCTATGGCAAACGAAAAAGAGGCGCCTATTTCGAAAGGATTTTGGCAGCATATGTCGCCTGTATATAGTGCGCTAATAAATGCGGGTGAAACGAAAGAGCTGAATGGATTTGTGGAGGCATTTTACAATGAAGTAGGAACTGCTAAAAAGTATGACTACTTGCATAAATCTAAGACAGCAGAAATGGTACTGCTAACGGGGAAGACTGCATTTTCAGACATGTACCAGAATGCCAACAAGAACGGGAACAACAAACCTGATATACAGTATATGCTAAGGGGAGAACGGACAAACAGCTCGGTGTCTGAAACTGGTAAAAAAGCAATAACCATAAATCTGAACAGACCAATGATAGAGCACTTTACAGTGCATGTGGGCAATAGTAGAGAAGGTGTGGGTGAACTAAGAAAGGCGGTAGAAGAAGTGCTGCTAGAAATACTAAATAATGCAAATTAACACTAACTATGGCTGAAATATCACTAAGTCTTGCGACTCTATTTGAACAAACTTTTGGTTACAAAACGCTGGCTTTTGAACCAAAATTTGAGAAGGTAACAGGTAGAAATGAGAGAAAGGCACAAGGGGTGGGTGGATCGGCTTACTATGCAACAGATGCCAGCGGCGTAGAATACTACATGCCTGTAACGCTTATATACCCCGAGAATGGCGGTAGGGGTGCCGACACAAATAATGCGACCTTAAAGCGGTGGAATTTGCCATACCCTGTAATATCTATAGAGTGTAAGAAAACAATAATAGAGACGGCGCTGGCAGGGAGGAATGGGACTGTGAAGGAGCTAATAGGAGCCCAAGATTATGTGATAACTATCAAGGGTTTTATAGTTGGTGCAAACAATGAGTTTCCGGAGGAAAGTATGTCCACATTACGGTCGATATATGAACAGAACATTGCATTGTCGATAGAGTGTCCATTGACTGATATTTTCTTACTGCGCCCTAATAGAAATGGCAGTGATAAGGTGGTGATGAGTGAGCTGAAACTACCTGTAGTGACTGGCGTGAAAAACATAAGAGCCTATGAGCTAAAACTTCTTAGTGACGAAGCCTTTAACCTAATAACGATATAACAATGTTTGTACTAAGTAGTGACATTTCGATAGGTAATTTAAGATTTGAGGGGGTACAGAATGTGGTAATAAAACGAAGCGTACACAGCCTTATAGAGACCGCCATTATTGAAGTTCCGGCTATCGCATATATGCAAGAAAAAGGCAAGACTGCCCCTAAACAGATAGTAACAGCAACACAAATAGTAACGGGGAGTGAAGTACGCATACAACTGGGTTATAACGGTGAAATGAGAACTGAGTTTGAAGGCTATGTAGTAAGCAGTAAACCTGGGACGCCTGTACAAATCATATGTGAAGGAGCTAGTTACCTACTGCGGCAAAATGTACTAGGAGTGCAGCCTGGGAAAACTACAGTAAAAGAACTGATGCAGTTGGCCGTATCGAAAACAACAGGAAGTAAATCTATAAAAGTGAGTTGTGCTTTGGATATGCCCGTTTTAAACACCTGTAGTACCTCAGCGAGTGGCTTGGAGATAATAAACGAATTGGTACGCGCTACCAAGGATAATCTATGCTGCTTTTTTATTAAACCATATGAATTGTGGTGTGGGTTGCTCTACAGCGATTATACCTCTGGTATTCCCATTAGCAATGATGAAACTGTAAGGTATAGAATAGGGTTTAATACACTGAAAGAAAACACACTAGAGGAGCATGCAAGCAACGTGAAAGCAGGTACTGTGGAATATAAACGGAAAAGCAGTACAGGAGAGGTGTTGATGGGTGTATCTGTGAGCAGGTGGGGCGGCGCAACTAAGGAAACAGCCATTTTGAATAAAATACTTCAGGAAAAAAGTTTGGCTGAACTGGCCGATGAGAAAGCGATCAGGAATAATTACAAAGGATATGAGGGGGATTTTACTGGATTTCTACAGCCCTATGTAGCACCTGGAAGTAGTGCAAAAATATTGAATAGCAATAAGCCAGAAATGGATGGAGTGTATTTGATAGAAAGTACTGAAGTGACTTTTGGGGTAAATGGTGCAAGAAGAAAAATAGAATTGGGGCCGGGATTTGAAACTATAAAATAATACATCAAACTACTATGAACAAAAACTCAGTAAAGATATCGGAGGGAATTAGGGCATTGACCAAGCAACCTTATGAAATAATGAGTGGTACTGTAGTGGCTGGTAGTGTAGATGAAGGGAACCAAACCGTATCTGTGCAACCTGATGGCCAAGAAGGCGTAATAGAAGGTGTAATGCTAGGAGCTGTAAGCGGTACAACCGATGCTATTGTGGTGTTACCTAAAGAGGGTAGCCATGTGGTGATAGGGAGTGTGGATGGACCTGGAAACTGGATACTACTGAAGCCTAGTGAAATAACAAAGATGCTGCTAACTATAGCAAACACAGCGTGTACAATAAATGAGAGTGGTGTAAGAATAGAAAGCGGGAATACCGTGATAGAAGTGGAAAGTGTGATAAAAATAGCAACCGCAAGTGAAAGCCTGCATGCGATACTCAATGACCTGATAACGGAAATTACACTTATTACAGTGCCTACTCCAGCAGGACCGAGTGGTGTGCCTGTTAATGCTGCAACATTCAATAGTATACTTACACGGCTCAGTAATTTGCTGAGTGCATAAACCCTGATAGTGATGGCAAAACAAATGATAGATGTGGGTCTGAGTGATGACGAAGACCTGAAGATAACAGCAGGTGACTTCAGTGTGGAAGAGAGTACTGCACAGCACCAACAACAATTGCTGCTGAATGGCAAAGGAGACTTTAAAGAGAATCCTACATTATGCGTAAATGCTTTTAGTTATTTGGATGATGAGCATTTTCAAGGACTGATACGCGCTGTGAATATAGAATACACCAGAGATGGAATGGAAATAAGACGCGTATCGTTGTTGCCTAATGGCACAATAAGTAGTGATGCTGTGTACTGATAGTGTATGATTGTAAACAAGAGATTGAAAAGAAACGACCGATGCAGAAAAAGGTAAAAGCAGCACCCAATCAGAGTTTGCTGGATATGGTGGCAACAGAGTATGGCACCTTAGAGGCAGCAATAGCAGTGTGCGCAGCAAACAACATTGGTATTAGCTATCAACCGGCAACAGGTGAAGAGGTGATAATGCCTGATGTGGGTAGCAACCAAAAACAAGAAGATAATGTGCTATACCTGCGTAGAAATAATATAGTTATCGGCACAGTAGCACAGCATGTACCTGATTATATACTCGTACTGAAACCAGCGATGCGAGTAGTGGTTAATGTAACAGGTGACCCTCATGTTTTGGGATACTATTCATTTGATTTTGTGGGGCTGCCTGATTTTCTGAATGTATATCCGCTTGCTGATGATTCTCTTTCGGATAACAGACTATACTACTCATCAGAAGAGCGTCACTTATCTGGCCTTAGTCCAGAATCAGCACCGGCGGCTGGGTCGCCGCCGATGTCTTCGTTGTCCATTCCATATGTGTTGCCATTGACGGTAGGACTTGGTTATATGCTAGTGTGGAGTTCTTTGGCAACGATGCCTGTTAGCTGCACATTTAAAGATATTGATGGCAATATGGCGTACGCGGCACCGCTAACGTTGCTGGACAATACGTCGCACACGGTGATAGAAGATTTTATAGGTGATATAGAAGTGGAGAAAGTAAGTGCATCGGTTACAGGTGTTACATTCAGGCTAACAAGGATGCATGCCGCAATTGCAACGGTAAATATGCGCGACTACAGCATGATGTGGCTAGGTGCAGCAGCCGATGGAATACCTGACCCAGAAGACCCACTGAATGAAGACATCATACTGGTGACCCTGGGTATAGGTGTACATACAATAGGTATTGAAACAATCTACTACTTCCCCTTTTCTACACCACCCTACCCCTACCCCTCATCTGCAAGGACGATGGTGATTAAAGTATTCTAAAAACAAAAAACAACTACTACCATAATGGCAAGGACTATAAATCAGATACAGCAACAGATAATAGATGTGAAGCAAACAGACCCTACTCTGAGTGCATATACTTGGAGTGACAGCAAAGTGGCTGTGTGGCGACTATGGACGTATGTAGTAGCTGTGTGTATATGGACACTGGAGAACCTATATGACTATCACAAAACAGAAGTGGAACAGATAATAGCTACACAAAAACCACACTCTTTGCAATGGTATGTATATAAAGCCAAATTGTTTCAGCTAGGCGAAACATTACCTGATGATAGCGACACCTATACTGACACTTCGGTAGACCCTATGGTAATGATTATTAAACATGCTGCAGCTGTGGAGCTCTCTAATTTGGTGAGAATAAAAGTAGCCAAAGACAATGCCGGTACGCTGGAAGCATTAACAACTGGTGAATTGGCAGCTTTTAGTGGCTATATGAACCGGATAAAAGATGCAGGTGTACGTGTACAACTAACGAGTAGCAATCCGGATATACTACAGCTAGTGTTATCTGTGTATTACGACCCTCTAGTATTGACCAGCACCGGCGCAAGGATAGATGGTACATCTAGCACACCTGTACTGGATGCAGTAAATGAGTTTTTGGCCAACCTGCCTTTTAATGGGGTGTTTGTATTGAATAACCTCATAGGAGCACTGCAAGCTATAGACGGTGTGGAGATAGGTAGTGTACTGAGTGCTCAAGCAAACTATGCAGCAACACCATTTGTTCCTATCACTGTAAGATACACGCCAGATGCAGGTTATATGGCACTGGATGAGGCATATTTTAATGCCAATATTATTTACACAGCCTACAGTGCTGCATAATATCCTGGATACTGTTATTCACTTTTTTGCAAGTACCTAAATCTATATTTCTATGAGTCTGTTTGATGTTTATTACGATACACTATGCTATCAGTTGCTACCAGTGCGACTGAGGAAGATGAGAAGTGTGGCATGGGTGCGATGTGTTATAGCCCCTATAAAATGGCTGTATTATCAATTTAGCGAACATAGAAACAACAATCTGTATAGGGTGGCACATAATGGCCAGGTGGTTTATTTGACGGCAGCTTTAAACGATTTATTTGACCCTTTAGGACGAGGTATCTACATTGAGGATGGATTGTATGAAGACCCTTTGTTTGTATATACAAATCTTGAAGTAAAGGTACTGTGGCTGGGGCTAAGTACAGAAACCAGTACACCTACCTACCCTGTGCCGCAAGTGTTGTACACTGATGCAGAAACAATATTGTTGGGGAATGCCTTTGTGGTGAAAGTGCCTGCTGCTGTACCCTATGATGAGCAACGAATGAAAGCATTGATAAACAAATATAGATTAGTGAGTAAGAACGTGTATCAGATAGTAACGTACTGATTTGTTGGGATCACCAAACTATTATAAAAAAACACTAAAACAATATTCAAATGAAATTAATAGACTTTACACAGCCTGGGGGCTTTCCACTTACACAAGATCAGTTGGGATATTTGCAGCAAGCATATAAAGAAAGCACCGGGGCCCTTGCAGCAATGGGTGGAGATAGCAGCATACCGTACAAAATAAGTGGAATGGCAGTAACAAACCCATCTACAGGCAGCTTTACTGCAACAGACGGATGGTTATTTTATAACAATGAAATGATAAGATTCGCAGGGAACTCTGTGACAGGGGCAAGTGGTGGGTTTGCAGTTTATGTGTCTATAACTGCAACTGCATTGCCGCTAGTGTACAATGATGGCAGTACACCTAATGTGGTTTTTGATAAGGTGGGTACGCTGCAAGTATTGCCGGTGGGTACACCATCTGATGCCACTCATTTTCCTTTAAATGACCTTAGGAGTTTTGGTGCGGGGTTTGGTGCGGCAAACAGAGAAAGTAACTGGCAAACGCTGAGTGTGAGTACACTAGTAGCTGATGGTGGTGTAAGTGGAACTGTATACTATAAAAAAGACTTTACTGCAAATACGCTTCACTTAAGAGGCTCATTAACGGCTGCTAATGCACAAAACTTTACTGCAATGCCAGCAAGTGGTTTTTACCTGATGGGGACATTGCCCCCAGGATATCAACCAACAACTAATGCGTATTTTACAGGCCAGTATTTTGTGGCATCTTCTGTACTGGATGATGCAGGTGTGTCGTGGATAAAGCAGGTGAATTGTGTATTAAACTTGTCAGGACAAATTATCATAAACTGGATTAAACCAGCGGTATCTGTAAGCGGTTATGGGATAAATTTCAGCACTATTATTAGCCTAGATTAATCAGCTATTTTATGCTCTTGAGGAATCTTGTCGAGTAAACAACAACAGATATACTATTATGAGCAGCATACTGGTAAAAGTAGATGCTACAGTCTTTAGTAACAGATGACCGACATTAGACAAATTCCAGAGCTCTATGGTAAAAAACAGGAAATGGTGTATGATTATGAGGAAACAACTGTAGACCAGAAAAGGCATCCAGCCCATATTTTTGGTAGACGGTTGTTGTCCTGTATATTCAGTGAGTTTTCGGGGAAGTAATGCGCTCAATACATTGGTGCGCCAATATGCTATCAATACAGTAGCACAAGCGTGCATACCGGCTGTATTGCTGAAGGCATCGACAGAGAGCCCTAAAACAAAGCCGCTCAGCAATAGTGCCCAAACTGGCATTTCGAAGGGCAATAAGAGCAGAAATAGTGGGTATACATATGGTATGAACACGGGAAAACCTGATGGGTCGTTCCACCACCTGAGTGTTATCTTGTCGAGTATCAGTACCTGAAGCAGTACTATGATACAAAACCGTAAAACATTTTTAAGATAAACATTCATGCTTGTGCTCTGTTAGTTGTTTTATACCTTTTGGGTTTTTACTTTTTTGCTGATGAGTCTTCCAATTGTTTTTTTTCTTCTGACATTTTGTTTTCTACGACATACACATATTGCAGGTTGTAAAAGTCGGTAGAGGATTTGATGTATATGTGCTGCATTGCATTTTTCTTAACCTGCTCTGTTTTTATAACCGTACCTATGAGTACATCGGGAGGGAAATAGAGTGAATAATTGCTGGTAAAGACAGAATCTCCTTTTTTTACTTTTACCTGCTGTGGGACATCTATCATTGTAAGTACTCTGTGGTTTTTGCCTTCCCATACCACTAATCCATACGCTCCGTTTTTCAGTCTTGCACTCACCCTTTGTTTGGCACTAAGCATAGACAATATACTGGCAAAATTGAGAGAAACGTGATATACCCTACCTACTACACATGTACCTGACAATACTGCCATGTTTTTGTATATGCCATGAGCCGTACCTCTGTTGATGGTAATGTAGTTGTCTGTAGCATTGGTGGAGTTGTTTATAACCCTTGCATTGCGGTATATATACTCTGAGAATTTGACTATGTGTTTGGCTGTGTCGCCTATCTCTGATTTGCTGTATACTACAGTATCCTTGAGGGTATCTAAGCTCTTGTATTGCTCTACCAGTTGCCTTAACCGTGCATTTTCATTGAGCAAACTGTCGTTCATTTTTCTCAAACCAAAATAATAAACAACATCATTTTGTTTTTTGTAGACCAACCCTGATACTGCATTTGCAGAACTTACAATATCATTTCCCTGCATAGTTTCGGTACGCTGTATGAGCACAATACATACAATTTCTAATGTCAGGAATAACAGTAGATTGAAGAAACGCCGTATGAAAAAAATAAAATTGCGCACGTTATGCTTTGGCTATCTAGTAAGTTTTGTGGGGTATGTTGGGGTGTAGGTAGGCTGTGTACTGATGATAATTTTACTTGAATAAAGCATACCAGTAAATGAGTGTAAAAAGTGTATCATTTGCTGGTATGCTCTCTTGTCTATTTGAGTGTTATTACTTCATTAGGAAAGGCATTCTGGCTATGTTTTTGAGTGCCATACCTGTGCCTCTTACTACTGCTCTTAGCGGATCGTCGGCTACATGTACTGGCAGCTTTATTTTGTGCGAGATTCTTTTGTCGAGCCCTCTCAGCAAAGCACCACCACCTGTGAGGTAAAGCCCCCTGCGGTAAATATCTGCTGCAAGTTCGGGTGGCGTAGTTTCTAGTGCTTTCAAAATAGCTTCTTCTATCTTGAAAATAGATTTGTCTAACGCTTCAGCAACTTCCTGATAGGAAACCATAATTTGCTTGGGGATACCCGTAACCAAATCGCGACCATTTACGGCTATGTCGTCGGGTGGATTATCCAACTCTTTGAGCGCTGAGCCAACGTGTATCTTGATCTGTTCTGCAGTACGCTCTCCTATCATAAGGCTATGGTATCTGCGCATGGCCTCCATTATATCGCCAGTAAATTCGTCGCCAGCTATACGAATAGACTGGTCGCACACTATACCAGCAAGGGCTATAACCGATATACCAGTAGTGCCACCGCCTATGTCTATAATCATGTTGCCGGTAGGTTCTTCTACATCTATACCTATACCAAGTGCTGCAGCCATAGGCTCGTGTATCATATACACTTCTTTAGCACCAGCCTCCTCTGCAGAGTCTCTTACGGCTCTTTTTTCTACCTCTGTGATGCTAGATGGTATACAAATGACCATTCTCCAACTGGGTGGGAACATAGGTTTTTTGGGATAGATAAGTTTTATCATTTCCCGCAACATACCTTCAGCCGCATTGAAGTCGGCGATTACGCCGTCTTTTAAGGGCCTAATGGTTTTCAGGTTTTCGTGCGTTTTTTCGTGCATCATCAT
>CAZRPA010000081.1:0-17722 GCA_964601855.1 uncultured Flavipsychrobacter sp.
TATGACGATATCTACAGCACTGTGAATCGCGAAGTAAACTTTCATGTGGTAAAAGAAAACAATAAGTTCATTATTGTCAACAAAGTATTACAGCCAATATCTGCCCGATATGATAGCATATCTACTGAATATAGTATGAGTCCAAACATAAAGGCATTTGATTCGGGTAGGGTTATACAGCTACAATTGGCAGAAGATGGCATGGTAAGACCCAGTGAGCAGCAAGCTAGAAAAAACGACTACAAAACCCCTCATCAACTCATAGCCATAGTGAAAGAGGGCGACAAAATGGGCATATATAACAACAGTTCCTACTCATGGGTGCAAGAGCCGGTTTTCGACACTATAATCCGGCACAATAATGGCTTCTGGGCATGGAAAGATGGTACTAATGGCAATACTGGTAAGGATGAAACCTGGGTGTTGAATGAGGACGGCTTAACCATTCACCAATTTAAGGGAAAAATATGCCCAGTAATGATAGACAATGGGCTATGGGCTAATATGATACATGGCAACCCATACTCCCCTATTCTAACAGATGAAGGTAAAGAGATAATACCTGCAGGATATGAAGATATAGAGTTTTATAAAAATGTAATAGTGGCTAAAAAAACGGATGATGACAAACTAAGCATCTATACACGGAAGGGCAAAAAAACCACAAAAACCACCTATGACGAAATAGATGAAACCGAGAAAGGATTATTCATAGCCACAGCAACCGATAAGGACGATGAAGAAACAAACACCCTCATTAGTCCTCAGGGTAAATTACTCACTAAAACGCAGTATGCCTACATAGATGAAATACACACAGAAAACACGAATAAAGTACTATACAAAGCACGAAAGAAAGAGATGTGGGGCATACTGAATGAAAAAGGAAAAGAGATATCGCCATTTTTGTATGAACAAGATATTAAGGTATGCACCAACAATACACTGATAGTCAAAAACAAAGAGTGGAAATATGGTGTAGTATCTCTGAAAGGAAAAACACTAATACCCTGCGAATATGACTACCTCAACGAACACACGGAAACTACTTATACCTACAAAAAAGGGGATAAGAATGGTATTTTGAATATGGATGGTGTAGAAGTGGGGAAGTAACTATCGCAAATAATGGTATGCGCTAATTCTTTGCTATATAATATTCTAGGTAGTACCCCTCCCCTTCCGACTGAGCGGCAAATGAAGGTGTGGGGTGAGACTCGTAACTAGACAAAACAACAAAAGAATATTTCTCACCATCTATGGTTATATTATTCTTTTTATTGGGTATGATTTTGGTGGTGTATTTGCCATGCTGAAATACTACTGATATGTAGCGTATGTACTGTCTATCAGTCACGATAGTTTCGTAATCATCGGTTTGATACAATCTGGTGTCTGGTGAAAAGTGAATTTTTACTGGCTGGGCGCTTGCTTGTCTGCCCGATGAATGCAATAATTTACCATTTACACTATCTGTTATCACAAAGTTCTGGTTGTTATCAGTCGCCCCCTGATATATCCTTACAGAAACTTGATCTTTCTCAGCTACTGGGATAGTGGAGGTGCCGGGCAATACATAGGTGTAAGTCAACATACCTTTAGCAGTTTTTACGAGCATTTTTCCTTCAGTAGCTGACATTACGTACCCATCATGAGCAGATGACCCGTAAATGGGTTTATCGTCTACAGCAAGCCTAAAATCATGTCTCCCTAACTCTTGAGGTTTAAGATTGATATCAGGTTTTACAGTAGGACCTGGATATTGAATTTCTGAAAAGTCGGATGCGGGAGGTATCAGCCCTCTGGCAAAAGGTGCAGCAACCAATACAGAAGAAGAAATATCGGTAAGCTTAAATGCTCCCATGAGCATACAGCCTAGTGCTAAAAGCGACAGATTTATAACTAATATTTTTTTCATGAAATGAGATTTGAAATAAGCATTTAAATAGAATTACCTAAGAACACCAATTTTATAGGTCAGATTATTCCAGTCGCAATGGTCATACAAAATAGTGTGTGCAGTATCTCTACTTAAACGCGCTCTTACACAGGTTTCATTATTTACCCCATTTCCATTCCAATCTACAGGTATGTTATCGCATACTCCCTCTGCTTCATTGAGACAATTTTCATTTAATGACTTTCGCATACCCTGCGAATAGGTAAATACTCTATAACTCTCCGTATCGCGATGGTTGCAATTTAAATCTATACCTTCCGAATCAAAACTATAGTTCATAACACTATTGTAATTGGGTTTATTATTTAGGTCGTCCCTACCACCGTGCAGCAAACCAATAGTATGACCAAATTCGTGCATAAAAACAGATACTAAATGTCTGGCAAATTGATCAGCAGAGAGCATAGGATTTGTATTTCTCGTGATCATTATCATATCATCCCTAACTGCCTGCCCTGGCACATAACTTATATGTATATAGCTGCCACATATACAATATCGGTAAACACCCAACCTCTTTCTATCAAAATGAGTTGCTTTTAGTGTGTAAAAACTGGCACAGTTGCTTACATGTGCAAACTCTGGGGGCGGACAGTTGACGGTATCACCAAAAGTAATATATTCATAAAACGGTATTCTACTGCCATTGCTATACCCTACTCCCCCCTGACCTCTATCTACATGCAACACTATTCCTTGTGTACCATCGCTATTGAGCACTGGGGCATTGCGGAAAATACTATCTGATGTACGCCAAATAACCTCAGCTGGCTGCAAACCATCCATCCAGTCTACCTCCAAAAACAGATCCTTGTGCAACGGATGTGCACCCGCCGATCGTAGATCTATGTCAATTATTCCATCTCTATCTGCATCTACTCCATTTACTTCAGCACTATCTGTCAGTCCATCACCATCGCTATCGAGTGTCAATAGATTGTCTGCAATTTTATATTTGAAACTATTTACTGAAACATTTCCGTCAGTGTTTCTTATAGTTATGTTTCTTATTGAGTCGCCTGGTATGAGATTGGCAATGGGGCATATCAAAGTACCGTAATGAAATATTGGATAACCCAATGTAGCAGGGTTGGTGGCAATCATATGTGGACGATTGCTAATGGCGCGCCACAACCAAGACGGTTGCTGCACATCACCTACATACACTTGTGCACCAGCATCAATATTGGCTCCATGTACCAATAATATCATAAAAACCCTACCATCAGCCCCCATACGATACATACGACAAGTAATATCATCTATTCTTGGAGCCGGACGACGAGTACCACCTGTGACCGTAAACTCCATTATAGACTCAGATGATTGTCGGTCGCGAACGATACGGACAGTATGATTGCCGACCGGCACATCAGGCACCGTAAAAAAATTAGCGTTGAAGAAGCCACCTACCAGTATTCTTTCGTTTGGGGTGCCTGCATCCCACTTTACTACACACCCCTCCAGATTTTCTCCAGTTACATGTACAAGCGTACCAGGCGGTCCAGAAGATGGATACACTGCTGTAAGCACTGGTTGCCTACAAGACGAAAGAAACACTACACTTGCCAACAGCAAAAATGTATGTCGTAATAGTTTATAAACGTTGCTTGCCATAGAATCGTTATATTTGAACTACAACCACAACATACAGATATTTCTTAAAGAGAGAAAGGAAAAATGCTAAAAACAGCAGTAATTAAAAAAATATAACACTGGAAATTCTCGTGTTGTTAAATCAATAAAGTGAAAGTACAAAGTCCTAGATTCAACTAATACTGGTTTAGAATTATCTAAACATAACAAAGATTATCATTCACAAATACGTCTTATATAAGAGCATCAATTAACAGCTGATCATTGAGAAAGACACTACTTTATATCCTCACAATGTGTTTATTGTGTTCCGTAAAGGCACAACAAACAGACAGTGTTATGCTTAAAAAACTAAAAGATATATATATAACCGTAACGCCTGCCTACAATTGCTTTATCGTTTTTCAGGGAAAAAAATCCTGTGTTATCAATAGTCGAGGTATCCCAATTATTCCTTTCATAAGTGAAGAAATACTACCAGGACAACCCTATCAGTTTGTGCTACAAGGAATCTATAAACATTCCATTATAGACACCTCCGGAAAGGAAATTAAAACAGAAGACTCACTGAGTAAAACTAATCATACTCCAAGAACTTCGCTCAACAGATTTAACGACACATTATTTGCATACAACCAAAGCGGCAAACTACTTTGGAAGTGCTTAGCACGTGAATACGAAGTGATAAACAAAAAACTGATTGTAATAACAGCAAATCATCTACAAGCCCTCGTTAGTTATGAAGGAAAACTACTTACTCCTCTGATTTATAGCCAAATTGTCTATGATTCTGTATCAAAAGTAATACTGGCTGACAACAAGGTACTAGACTTGAATGGGAAAACGCTAATAGACGGGCTGAAGAATAAGCCAACGAAAACAAATATAGGTTGGTGGCAAATAGGCGAAAACGGTAATATATATGACGATAAATTCAACCTAATCTTTCACAGTGGCACCTATTCTAACTGTTACTATGTTGGAGATAGATATATTATATTTGACAATAAAATTAATTGCGAAGATAAATGCACGTATGACATAGTAAAAAAAGAATACCTAAATATCAACTTCATAGGTAAGATAAAGGACGACATATATGTAGCCTGGAATAAACACACCAACAATGCATACCTAATAAATAACAATCGGGCAATAGGCAATCTTGGTCCAGTAAATTCGGTTACCGTAAAAAAAGATGGCTATTTATATGTGAGTAAAGACACTGAAAGGAGTGTAAATAGATATCCTGTGGCTGTAGAAACAAGCGATCAAAATTCAATAGATACATTACCAAAACTCACATCATCACAAATTGAAGAACTAAACAAAAGACTGAATATCCATATAATTACTCAATATGATTATCTCGATTGGGTACAAAATTCAAACTTTTTGATAGGCAGAGATAGTGGCGGCACACACATACTATATAATAATATATACAAAATCAACAAGTTAGAAACCATAAAAGAGCTTCGTGGACGTAAAATTGAAGATAAGTGGTTAATCATTTTACTTAAAGACAGCATTATTGTATTAGACAGTACTAAGATTGTATACAAAGCAAAAGGAACAGATCTTCCAGATTGGGCTGCTTACGGTGATGATGTAGGCTATAGTAGAAGGTACCCATTAATTTTGAAAAATCATGACAGTATGTATTTCCTAACCCATACTGGAAAACTGCTGTACAACCGTGGTTTTGCTAAAAACAAGTGTCATATTCTTGATGGATATGCTTTACTATACTGTGATTCCAGTCATCATTGGGGGGTTATAGATATTTTTGGCAATACAATAACGCCATTTATTTATGATACACTAGAACAGATGAATAACGAAAATTTTGATAGCTCCGGATATTACAACTATTTACTAGGCACAAAAGAAAAATTCGCACTTTTAAATAACAACGGCTATGTGATACCACCATTTCTTGATTACCAAACTCACTCAAAAAACTACAGACGACTTCTATCAAAACCCAGGCACTATTTTAGTTCGATTAATGCATCGTATTACAAATACACTCCAACTGAAAAAGCAGAAAATAACAAAGTGAAACTCATAGTAGTAAATGAAAATGAAATAATATACGATTCATATAACAGTGATAACTCGACAAATCCTTACTTTTTCTTTCCCTGCATACCTTCCTACAATGACGAAAATGCTAACATAATTTCATTAGAAAAACTAGAGAAAACAAAAAAATACGCTACTAAATCATATCTATATGACACACTTAATCCGTCTGAGAGATACGCGGTAATAAATGATAAAGGCAAAGTAGGCATTTATGATAATGAAGAAAGCGAATGGATAATACCTGCAGCCTACAATATGATAAAAAGAACATCTGTTGGGTTTGTAGTGTGGAAGGTAGACGAAGACAGCAAAAAAAAATCAGACTCCACATACATTCTCAATCAATACGGAGTGATATTGAATAAGTTTAGTGGAAACTTTTATCCAAGCAATATTTCACACAATATGTGGGGCTATAATAGAGATAGCAACATTTACTCCCCTATTTTGAACGAAAAAGGAGATACTATTTTACCACAAGGGTATACTGATCCATTCGCCCAAGACAACATCCTTTCATTAAAATCTATAGCTACTAATAAGTATTGCATTTACGACCTAAAACAAAAACAACTTAAAGAAACAGAATTTGATGAAATTGAAGAATTGATTTCAAAATACAAATTTGGAGTTCAGTTAAAAAAAGATAAAACTAAAATGTATGCCCTAATAAGCCCAAATGGTAAAATACTTACAAAAGCAAAATACACTGAAATCGAAGTTGGTTTGTATGATGAATTGACGGAAAAGACAAATTTCATAGCAAAAAGAAATAATAAATGGGGTGTACTAGATGGCAATGGCAAAGAGATATCACCTTTCAAATATGAGAATGAAATTGAAATATGCAAAAATAGTACAGTAATATTTACTGAAATTACAAATAATGATTACAAATATGGCGTTGCTGATATGAAAGGGAAAGTGTTGATACCATGTGTATATGATTTGATATCAGAATTGGACGAAACCACCTATGAATTTCGAAAAGATGACGAGCGTGGTGAATTGAATATGCAAGGTAATATGGTAAAAATATACACCCGCTACTAAAGCTTCACTATCTTACTGGTCTTCACCTTTGCACCATCTAGCTCATATACAGTAAGCAGATAAAAACCTGCTGGTAGCTGCCTGAATGTGATGGAGCTAACACCCGCAGCGGTGCCTACGGTTTTGCCATCGGCTGTAGTGAGGCGGGCATTCACTGCTCTGCACCACGTTATATATATGTCGCCATTGGTAGGACTAGGGTAGATAACCATATCATCTGCCCCACAGCCATTATACTGGTAAGTACCCGATACCGACTTGCACCCCTCATTATTGCCTACCTGCACCTGATAGATGCCTGGCTGCAAGGCATATAAGCTATCATTATTTGCTCCGGGTATATCAAAGTTATTGAGCCGCCACTGATAGGTGGCAAAGGGCATGGTGGTGTACAACCATCCTTGATGATCTTCTATTTGGGGTACTGCTGGCACCGGATATACCGCCACCGGACGGGTAGCTACTGCTGTACCACATGTATTGGTAACGCTATAGTTCACAAAATCATTGCCTACCAGCACACCCGTCACTACCCCCAGCGATACTACCGCATACCCAAAATCACTGCTCCACACCCCGCCTGCAGTAGGATTGGTCAATTCTATCTGGCTGCCCAGACATACATTTACCGGCCCTGATATCAGCCCAGGGTCTGGAAACACCTCAACAGTTATTGTTTTTATGGCAGTAGCAGTACACCAGTCATTAGCCACCTTGTATATCACTGTGGCTGTACCGGCCGCTGTTCCCTTTATGCTACCCGGTGCCAGTACTTCAATATTGAGGTTGCTGGCGCTCCATGTGCCCCCACTTACCGATGCCACATACGCAACAGTGGTACTGAGGCAAAGTGCATCAGGCCCTGTGATAACACCAGGATCGGGCAATGGATTGACTGTAATGGGTGCAGTAGCATAAACTGCTCCACAGGCATTACTAACCGTATACCGTACCGTATCATTGCCAGCAGCTATACCATACAACAACGCACCAGATGTGCGGGGGGTTACACCAGCATTGCCACTGGTAGTAGACCATACCCCTCCCGAAACACTACTCGCCAGCACCACAGTATCTGCCACACATACACTTGAAGCACCAGAAATAGTACCGGCAGATGGATATGGAACCACCTGCACATATATCTTTATATAATCGGCTGAGAGCGAATTAGATACCCTTACCCTGAATGAATCTATCCCTGTATACCCTGCATCTGGTAGATAATTCAGACCAGTGGGTGTCAGCACACCACCATTAGATATAGTAGTATAGCCCACTGTAGCCACCCCGTGTGCAGGTGGCTGCGCCAGTGTCCATACATCAGTAAGCCCTATATATATATCCCTTACTGCTAGTAGTTCATTGAGCGACACTGGTCCTGAGTCCTGACAGATATTTAAGCTGGCAGTATCTCCTTTTACAAAAGCAAGTACGTTGTTTATTTTCCGCACACGTGCATTCAGCATGTCCGACACATAAATATTCTCCTCGGCATCCATTATCACCCCTACCGGGTGGTGTATACGGGCAGCAGTAGCGGGCATACCCTCGCCAGTGTAGCCCGCATCGCCAGTACCAGCAATGGTACTGATGATACCTGAAGCGGTAACTCTGCGCACACGATTATTTTTGTAGTCGGCAATCAGCAATCCTCCAGTGGGCAATGCATAAACACCCAACGGGTGCGACAAAGAGGCGGCTGTGGCAGCAATACCATCGCCGTTGTACCCGTCAGCACCGAAGCCTGCAACTGTAGTAATAATACCATCAGTACTTACCTTTCTTATACAGTTGTTAGAAGCATCGCATATATATAAGTTACCCGCTGCATCGGTAGATAGTCCAAAAACATAACTCAATTGCGCATTTACTGCCGGCCCACCATCTCCGCTATACCCATTGCTACCATTGCCAGCATAGGTACTAATGGTGCCATCTCGTGCTATTTTTCTTATTCTAAAATTATAAAAATCGCCTACATAGACATTACCTGCAGGGTCGGTAGTAATACCCAGTGGCGATTTCATTTGGGCCAATACTGCCGAGCCTCCATCGCCACCAAAACCAAAAGTACCATTGCCTGCTATGGTAGTGATGATACCAGCAGCATTTACCATTCGTACTCTATGGTTTGTTTGGTCGGTAATAAACAGATTGCCAGATGTATCAGTCGCTATACCCCAGTTAAGGGTCATACTGGCAGCTGTAGCTGCAATACCGTCGGTACTGAAGCCAGCAGTACCATTGCCGGCTACAGTAGTGATGACACCTGTGGGCGATACCCGCCTTACCGAATGATTGAATTGATCGTTGATATAAACATTGCCTGCTCTATCTGTGGCAAGGCATGTAGGAGAATCTATTTGTGCAGCAGTTGCTAGCCCACCATCGCCCGTGTATCCCGTAGTGCCATTTCCAGCAAATGTGGATATGATTTGAGCCTCAGTCCGCATCGTACCAGTTACCAACAATACTATACTACATATAGCGTATAGATACCTGTTGATGGTTGTGGTCATGCTCTGTTCTTTTGCCCGGTTAGGTTAGCAATTTGATAGTTGCCGGATGTACTCCAAATTTAGCCCGAATTTCCAGAACCGTAAAATATAAGACATACTATTGAAGGCAAAAGGATAGGGTTTATAGATAAATCATTTTGTGATCTTGTAACCAACAGATATTCTGAAGCTGGTAGAAGATAACGGGGCATTAATATTATACCCGTTGTAAGATTGTACAGGTGCCGGATTTTTCTGTACCAGCGCATCCAGCATCAGCCGACTGCTATACTGATAAG
The DNA here is from genome assembly GCA_964601855.1 of uncultured Flavipsychrobacter sp. Lineage (GTDB taxonomy): Bacteria > Bacteroidota > Bacteroidia > Chitinophagales > Chitinophagaceae > Nemorincola. Next base: position 9,501 of record CAZRPA010000081.1, read on the forward strand.
TAAATCCCAGCATAGCGCCCATGCGGACACTCTGCTTACTGGAGACAGGATATAAGGGGCCGTTATAGTCTGATATGGGGGTACCATTGTGTGTCAATATATCATCTACAGCAGGTGCTATTGGTTCTGCTATTGAGGTTATCAGTGTATCTACCGACCTCACAATACCTGCTTTAGTATAAGTATGTTCTTTAACCTGTTGCAACTGGCTATACACCACATTTACGCCACCATACACCGATGATTTTTTAGACAAGCTATATTTCATCAGCACGGGTAGTTCGTATTCCATATACCTGCCACCTGTCCTGTTAGTTTTCACTATGCTATCGTGGCTGCGTGTGTAGTTGTAGCGGGTATTGTTGTACTCTTGCACCGATCCACCTTCTACTTTCACAGTAGTAAAGCTCTCTTTGGCGGTCACCTTACCATCATTGTTTACACTGTAGTATTGCTCAGGAGCACCTATAACACGTGTGGGTGCATTGGCAAACTTCACTGCAGGCTGCGTCATTATGGCTATTCTACCCGTTACATTGTATTGCAGGTAAGGTGCTATCGCAAACTTGGTAGCCCCCATATTATCAAATCCACGCTCATATCCCGACTTCACACCAGCCTCCCAACGTGCGAAATTACGAGCAGGTTTGGGTGCTTTTTGTTTTGTTTCAGCAGCTGCTTTTGTAATAGCAGATGGGTTAGTAGTTGTTGCTTCTTTTACTGCATCAGCTGTAGCATTTATAGTTTCACTATTCGCAATCAATTGATTTTCAGTACTATTATCGTTTCCTACTTGATGTTTTCTATCAGGCACATCGCCCTTCGCTGCATGGTAAGCAGTTATTTCTTCTTGTTCTTTATCGTTATAAGCTATAGCAGCCTGTGGCTTATTACCAACTTGTTTAATATATGATGAATTAACTTCATTATTCACAACCGCCTCACCGTTACCTCTATTCTCTTTTACTTTTTTATCATAGCTGTGGCTACCGTCATTCACATACTCTTTATCAGCATCAGGCGAAAAACTCACATCATCGCCATATTCCATTTCAGTGTTGCCTGTGTTTCCTTTGCTTGCGTTAGTAGCTACTGCATTGTTATTTGTGTTGTAGTTATCTGCTCTATTACTATTGCCTGTCGAATTCCCTACTGATGCATCATTGTTATCATTTACCTCCTCTGCTGATACATTATCCTCATTAGCATTGTCTGCAATAGCAGTATTATCTGTTTCGTTTCCGATAGTAGCACTTACTGTAGTCGTAGTAGTATTATCATCGGTAGTAGTATTATTTACATCAGTAGCAGTGTTCGACTGCTGGGCATCTGCCACATCAGCAGCACCCTTGTGTTTGCCATAAAACTTCTGTACAAACGACACACTCAGCACCGCTATCAGCGATACCATGCCCACATGTGTGAGCCAGCGCACAGGTGCAGTGGGCACATGAGGTGTAAGTGTATCTAGTTTTTTGTCCAGATCCTGCCAGGCATCAGCGGGTGGCACCTCAGTGTAGTTGCCCAATTTCTCCCTAAACAGGTCGTCGATGTGTTTTTTGTTACTTTTCACTGTTACTTATTTATAAGTAAATTTATTTTTTCCTTTAGTCTCCTCCGTGCATCATTCAAGTGCCACCGGCAATTATTCTGCTGCATATTCAGCATTTTCGCTATCTCTTTGTGCGAGTAATTTTCAAACACAAACAGATTAAAAATATTTCTCTGTACATCTGGCAGGGTTTCTATGATCTTCAGCAACTCCTTGTGCGACATATTCTCCACCGGTTCACTGTTCACATACGCGTCTTCGGGCATCACCTCTCGGGTCATCTTGTCCTCTTTTACATTCCTGCGCATGTAGTCGCTAATGGTGTGTACTACTATGCGCCTTATCCACCCCTCAAATGCCCCCTGAAACGAATACTGATGCAAATCTCTGAATATCTTAAAAAATGCTTCATTCAATATCTCTTTGGCTACAGACTCATTATTATGCACATACTTCCTTATGATACCATAGGCAGCGGGCGAATATTGTTCATATAGCCGTTTCTGAGAGTGACGAGATAGGGCAATACAATCCTTTATCAGAACCCTAAGCTCATCTTGACCCGATAAACTTCGCTCCGATACTGAAAAAGGACCACTCACATCTATTGCTTTAGCCAAAAACTATTCTTTTTTATGAAGCGAAAATAAATATACCCACTCTAAAAAGGAACGAAAATCTATAGTTTCACACTTTCAGTTGCACATTGTATAGCAGCAAACACCAAAGCACCATTTCATCAACACTGATTACCACCTACATACTTTTACACGTACAAAAAGGCGTGTACACAATTGTAAATGTTAGTACTACAGTCAATTAACTACTGGTTACTATTAACTAATGTGTACCCACACCACCCAAGATAGGTATAAATTTTTCTTAAAGCGGTCTGCACTACTGCTATAAACGTTTATTTTACAGCATGAAGTATACCTGTGGTTTACAATCTTTGCTCATCATTGCCGCTACATGCACCGCTGCCACTGCCCAGCAAGAAAACTGGGATACCTACATGGCACGATACGGCAGCAAACCCGGATCTGTGCTGGTAGATATGGCACTGGCCGCCAAAGCCCCCGACAAACTACTGCCGTTTCTGGTAGTGGTGGGCCCCAAAGCCAGAGAATGCCACAACCCACAGGGCATACCCGACACCAGCGAAATAAACACCCTCGAAAACATACTTAATGTTACGGGTAGCTTTCTATCGGGTGCTACCGCCAAAAAACTCGCAGGTACTTTTACTTACAATTGCGAGCGACTCAACTATTATTATGTACGCGACACCACAGCCGTGCGCAGTGCCATAACCCGCATATATGCCAATCACTACCCTCTCTACAACTATACCCTGAAAATAAAACACGACCCGCTTTGGCTCACCTATCGCACCTTCCTCTACCCCGATAGTGCTGCTACCGAATGGATGGCTACAGACAAAGCACTGCTCACCCTGCTACAAGCCGGCGACAACCTAACCCTACCCCGCGCCATTACCCACAATCTACTCTTTACTAGCGATACTGGCAGAGCATCGTTTGCACAATATGCCAGCAAACACAGATACACCATCACCAGTACCAAAAATGCCAATACCACCTCTCTGCCCTACGAAATAAAAGTAACCAGATACGAAAAACCAGTAATGGATAGCCTAATGAGCATGAAAAGCGAGCTAACACAAGCAGCCAAAAAGTACAGAGGTTACTACGAAGGTTGGGATGCTACCCTACCCCCACAAAAGTAACCACAAAAAAAATCCCCTTCAAACAATGATGATTGAAGGGGAATGAATTAAATCGCAGCCACAGTTTACCCTGGTATACGAGCTATGTATTTTGACATTTCTTTCACCTGCTCCACCACCTGAGGGTTGGTAGCTTTGCAAGCCTTAGCCTTATTAAAGTATATTTTAGCATTTCTGAAGTCTCTACGCTGTATGCATATACCAGACAGTTGCAAGTAAGCCGTAGCCTCATTGTCTTTGTCGGGCAATCCTATACTTACAGCCTTGCGCAGGTGCTCAAATGCCTCTTTGGTATTACCTTTTTTCTGGGCTATAGCACCCAGTTGAAGGTAGGCAGTGCCTTCATATTCTTTCTCTGGCATACCACTCTCCAATCCCTTACGCAGTTGCGACTCCGCCTTATCCAAATCATCGCCCATGGTAGAAAAGTTAGCCTGCAGCATGTAAAATGACGACCTTATAGGTTTGTACAACAGATCGGGATACTTCACCAGCTGCAGTAGTTTCTGAGCACCTTCCATATCACCGCTTTCCATGTAGCCCTGTATCAGTGTCATAGGTCCTATCAGGAAATAAGCAGCTATCATGATAAGTGCCACCAAAAAAGGAATCCATGCAATCCACCAGGTAACCTGAAACCCCACCAAAAAACCTAATGCCAACAAACCTATAGCAATAGGAATGCGATAAAAAACCAATATTTTACGTAAATTCATATACTTATTTGGGCTGCAAAGGTACTATATTTTTAATGATGAAGTAAGTACAAATCCACTCAAATCATTACACGATTATCCTATCCTTCCCCCATGCAGTAGTCAGTTTGTCAAAGTTCGGAATATTTTATGGAGGATTTGACGGCAATTGAGGAGTTCTGAAAAGAGACACCAACTTTTTCGATATGCCACATACAATATTTACTTAATATATACCTATATAATGTATCATTTCTTTGTAAGCCGTATTCATTTGACAACGATGCAATAGCAAAACTGTTGAAACACATAGTATTAACTAAAGTATCATGCATGTAATTTTCAATTCGCATTCTTGTATCTATGTTCTTCCCATCCAATTCAACTTTTGTAAAGTGTGAATATAGATTGTTAATCATTTTATATTCAATACTGCTATCACATATTTTTATTTCTCTGAATTTACTGAATTGATAAAATTGTTCTCTGAACGAACTACACTCTACCCGAGAATCAGTCAATATTCTGCCACAATAAAGCTGTAAAACAATGTAATTGCCTGCTTTTTTTGATAATCGGGACAGCCAATGTAATTACACTGAATGTTCATGAAGAAACATATCATTAATGCCAATAATGAATAAATATTTTTTAGCTTCATAAATTATATCGCTATGGCAATACGCCAGTAAATGTTTGCACTCGAATGAGATAGTGTGCCTATCAAAAGTTACTTTACTACCTTGCAAAAAAGATACTATCATACTTCGGGCTGCAAAAAGTACGATATAAATAGGAAATTAAACTATCGTTTTCTTGTACTATACTATTATTTGATATTTTAGCATTTCCATTCTTGTCCATACAAATAGTATAAAATAAAGTATCATTTTGATAAATTTCCATGTGAACTCTAGGGTAAATATGCATATTTTCAAGTGAATTATTTTTAAAATATTTAAACTTGTTTGTCAGAATTTTGTATCTTTCATCTTTAGCGTCGAAAACAAATTTTCTTATTCGTGTTTTATATGTCTGTCTAAACGTTTCACATTCAGCGCCATGTTGTGTCATAAAATGCCCACAAACCATTTCAAGAACTATATAGTTTCCACTTAATTGTTTGTCATCATTTGATTTGATTTGTTTGCATTGACAAAAGAAAAGAAGGGAGTAACAAAAAAGAAAATATTTCATAAAATATTGTTTCAAATATAAAATCCATTCGGGCTTATTTTTTCATTTTATTTAATTCTGACCTAATTTTCTGACACACTACCCTTACTCAAAGACTACCTCCTCACATTTTACAGGTTTATCTAAGTGTATTTTATTTCTATTTGCATTTTCTGACCAATACTCTAGTCTGTAACACTGCCCAACGGCTAAATTAGGGTACAGAATTCTGAAATTAGGGGGCATATACGCCCACTTCTTCTTTTTTTTACCATTAATAAAGTAATAATATAAAACTGAATTTCCTTTACTATAAAAGTGTTCAAATTGAAATCCAGTAATTTTTGCAATTGTATAGAATGTTTGTTCGCCTTCTTCAAAAACTGGATTCCAGTAATCAATTTCATATTCATGCGGGTCATTAATATTGTATCGCATACTGTATTTTAAGCCAAAACAAACATCAGTCATATAACCATACGAAACAGTTATTTGCTCACTATCAGAATTGTATACTATTTTTCCACCTTTATATCGTCTTGGGTCAAAATATCCGATCGTTTCTTTCCATTTAATATTATCACGAGTTTCTTTTTTTGAAGAAGAAGTACAATTGCCAAATAACCATATAAACGACACGAATAATATCATTTTTATTTTGTTGCGCATATGGTTTATGGTTTCTTTTTTGGTGAAACGTATACCCTTTTCCAATTAACACTAGTTAAGATGTTAGTACAATAGCCTGCACTAATTAAATATCTTCTACCAAGCCCAAATCAAGCCGTAGTATTGATCTGTAAATGTTTTCCTCCCAAACCTGTATTCTATAATATTGACCATTTTTAAGATTCGGAAATTTAATTTTGTAATCGTCAGGCAAGGTCATATTGCGTTTTATAATGGTTCCGTCTGATTTGATAAAGCCATATCTCAATCTATTGGTAGTGAAAAAATATTTCTTTTCTTTAATTTTCACAATCTTACCAACAGTGATATAAGTTTTTTCATCTTTTTCGAATACAGGTTGCGTGAAATCAATGTCTTTTTGATTAGGTTTATTTCGGTTGTAATAAATCAAATACTTTTCACCAACGTATGCATCTTCATCCCATCCTCCAGTAATGTCTTGGTATGTTTTTCCATTTACATTGTATACTATTTTTATAAATTTACCAGCTTGGCTAATATCATATACTGTACATATTGTGGTGTCCCATATTACTGTTTTCTGCTTAGCATACATGCATCCAGTCGACAAAAAAGTAGTTACTGCAATAATGATAGTTAGTATTGTTATATGTAGTTTCATCTCTTTACCATTTTTCATTGCACCATCAAAATATTAATTACACCACCTAAAATAATTTACCTCGTCCACGTTATTCCATATGCTTAGCAGGGCGTCGTCTAAGGCTAAAATAATCATTTCCCCTACATCTTCATCCTAAAACAGCAACATCTGAGTCACACATCCAAAACAGATATTGGCAGGTATTACACTATAAAAAATAAATTTACGAAAGCCGAGGCAGAAAATTATAAAGTTATAAAAGCAAAAAATCCCCTCTGCCGCAGCAGAGGGGACACAAAATATCATTCTAAAATAAAAATACTAGTTCAGCTCACCTAGGGTAGCCAATTCTTTATCCATATCGCGTGCCTGCTGGCTACGTGGATACTCATCGCGCAGACGCTTAAATATTTCTTTAGCTTCGTTAGTCTGTCCTGCCGCCTGATATACCATACCCAGTTGGTACATGTACATAGGTGTTACCAGTACATCATCTTTATCAGCTATTGCTTTTTTAAAGTTTTCTATCGCTTTGTCGTTTTTGCCACTCTCCATGTATGCAAGTCCCAGCGCACCTGCAGCCTGACGGCTCAGCGTAGTACCCTTACCATCAAACGCCTGCAGAGCAGTTATCGCCTTGTCAAACTGTCCCATTCTCAGGTAGCATATACCTTCGTAGTAGTGTGCCAAATTACCCGCTGGTGTGCCGCTAAAGTTCTTAGCCACCTTAGTGAAGCCAGGGTTTTTACCATCACCATTCAGTGCCTGATTCAATGAATCTGCCTGAAAGTATAACTGTGGCCAGTACATAGCTGCAGCAGCCTTTTGGGCTTCGCCTTTGCTCATGTTATTATAAAAAAAGTAACCTACCACTGCCAGTACTACTACTATAGCAGCAGTGCTTATTATTTTTTTATTCTTTTCATAAGCCACCTGCACATTATCAAGCGGATTAAAATCATCGTATACTACTGTTTCCTCTGTAACTGGTGCAGAAGAGTCTGGGGTATTTCTTGCAGAATTTGCCATGTTGGTTGTAAGTAATTAAGTTGTTTTATATTCAGGTTGTGAAATTACTGGTTTTTTATTTAATCTGTGATAAAAGGATAATTTTCATCCACATATATATCCTTATACAGCTCATCATTGTTAGGCCATGGGCTTTCCTCTGCAAACTGTACAGCATCTTCCACTTCCATCTTCACCTTTTCGTTTATCTGCTCTATCTGCTCTTCAGTAGCAAAGTTGTTGGCACGTATCACTTCCAATACCTGATTGATAGGATCCTTTTGTTTAAAGTCCTCTAGCTCTTCTTTAGTACGGTATTTAGCAGGGTCACTCATAGAGTGTCCACGATAACGATACGTTTTTATCTCCAAAAACGTAGGTCCACCACCCTCACGGGCACGCTTCACCGCACGCTCTATAGCCTTGTGCACCTCTTCGCAGCTCATACCATCTACGCTGTCACCAGGCATATCATAGGCATCAGCCAGTCTGTATATGTCTAGCACTTTGCTGGTACGCTCTACCGATGTACCCATTGCGTAGTAGTTGTTCTCGCATATAAACACTACAGGCAGGTTCCATAGCACAGCCATATTAAAGGTCTCGTGCAGCATACCCTGACGCGCAGCACCATCGCCAAACATACATATCGTAGCCCTGTCGGTGCCATGATACTGCTCTGCAAATGCGATACCAGCACCCAGACCTATCTGGCCACCCACTATACCATGCCCACCAAAAAACCGC
>CAZRPA010000082.1:0-17657 GCA_964601855.1 uncultured Flavipsychrobacter sp.
AAAGCAAATGTGTAGAAATCAAAGTGGATTTAAGAGATGAACCTTGGGGCGACAGACATTTTGCAATTGAAGATCCAAACGGTGTAGCAATAGACATAGTTAAATACGTACAACCTAATGTGTAGCATATGTCAAATTCAAAATCGAATATTGGGTTAAGGGGGGCGAAAAATATTGGTGTAACGGTAAATCGCCGACTTAATGAAATTGGTATTTTTTCTCTTGCTGACTTAGCTGAAATGACTCCGGCAATTGCATATAAAACAATATGCGAGAATAATCCAGGGAAAACCTTTCCAGTATGCTATTATCTTTTTTCCCTACAAGGGGCTATTTTGGATATTCATTGGGACGATTTACCTGAAGAAATAAAATTTGATTTATTGAAAGAAATAGGAAGATAGAGGCAAAAGACTAATTCTATACCTCTATTTATTAAACAATATCTTCAAATAAAAAGATGGCTTGCGTAGTTGGTCTCTGAGGTCAACATCTGCGAACATGCAACTGATGGTGTTTCTGAGGGATTCACTTTTGGATGCCTTGTTTACTACAAAATTGAACAACCACGGGTATTTGCAAAGCCGTTGTAGGGTGGCACTTATCTTTAGTTCATCGCCTAGTCGTTTGTATAGAACGTCATCATAGTTGGTTTTGAGAAATGCTGCTGTGAAGTTGGCGGTTGGTAGTGCGTCTTTTATGGCCATTGCAGCTAGCATGCCACTATATAGTGCATTGCCTATGCCCTCGCCGCTAAATGGGTCTACAAGTGCAGCAGCATCTCCCACCAAGATAAAATTATTGCCTGACATGGGTTGTCGCTCCATGGCAAGAGGTAGCCCCCAGCCTTGTATCTTATCCACCAGTTTTGCATTCGCAAATCTGGGTGCTATTTGTGGGTTGTTTTTTATGGCAGCCAGCATTTGCTCTCTCAGGTTTATTTTTTTATTTCTTATCACTTCTGACAGTATGCCCACACCTACGTTAGCTTGCCCATGCGGTAGCGGAAATATCCACAGGTAGCCAGGTAACATTTCGGGCAAGAAGTGTAGCTCTATAAAGTTGTCGTGGTGCATGTTTGTTACACCTTCGTAATAGGCTCTAAGTCCTACGGCATAGGTTTTGGGTGATGTGTTATCACTCAAAAACTGTTTGCGCACCACACTTTTATCGCCATCAGCACCTATTATTACAGGTGCTGTTATGGTATGTGTATCGCCATTGCAGGTCATTGTTACAGTTACTTTGTTTTCACTGTGCAGAATGCTGTCAATTTTAGCGTGTTGATAGATAGTGCAATGGGGGGAAGCCATTTTACCAAACAGGAAGTTGTCCAGAAATAATCTAGGTACGGTAAAGCCTGGTGCCTTACTTTCGGCAGTTCTGTTAGGTGAAAATGGAATATCCAGTGCTTTGCCATTAGGAGCTACAAAGGTGATACCCCACGATGGTAGAAAGTCAGTAGCTTGTGCCAGTATCTCGGTCATCCACTCTGGGTTTGCACGGTTTATCACCAGTGCGGTTTTGCCACTACATGCATCGCCACATACCTTATCTCTGGGGAAACTTTCCTTATCTATAACCACGTGAGGTATCCCAAATTTGGTGAGATAGAAAGATACACCTGCCCCTGCTGGTCCCGCCCCTACAATTATTACTTTGGTATCTGTATGAATATTGCTCATTTTCCTTCTGTGCTGTCAAATATAAGCCTACATACTTAACTTTTGTGCTGTAGGTTTTGGACATTTATTTTTTGTGAGGCTAATACATTATGTACACAAAAAGCTTAGTTGACAAATTAATTGTCATTAGCAATTCGCTAACTACCACTAATATTAGTTTTGTATACTTTTGTTGCTATTGATAATCGATCTGTGAAGATACTATTAGTGTTGTTTTTGCTCTTTTTTAGTTTGAGAGGCTATCCTCAGCTTCAGGGGCAAGATTTTGTCGACTCCTTGCTGAAACAATTACCAAAAGTAGAAGAAGACAGTGTTAAGGTAAAATGTTATCAGTTACTGGCTAATGCATACAAAACTATAGACCCTAATGTAGGGATAAAATATGGACAGTTACAGCTTGATCTAGCTAAAAAAATCAACTCAAAAAGATCTATTGCAGCGGCTTATGACCAGTTAGGATTAAACTATTACCACAAGTCTGACTACACTACAGCACTCGAGTATTTCAACAAGGCATTAAGTAATGTTTCGCTAGTGAAGCATCCTGAGTTGTATTGTAGTATAATTAGTCACACAGCTGTAGTGTATCAAGAATTGGGCAATTATGATAAAGCACTAGAATATAACATGAAGATCCTTGATTATGATAAAAAACAAGGAAAATACAGTATTGATGTGGGTTGCGATTATGGTAACATTGGTATCATTTACCTCCAAAAATACGACTTTGAAAAAGCCCTTGAATACGATTTCAAGTCTTTAGAGGTTTTTCAGAAATTGGATGATAAAGATGGTATTGCACACAACTATGGCAACATAGGCAATGTGTACAAAGAGCAGAAAAAATTTGCTAGTGCATTGGAATTTGATTTCAAATCACTGAGCATATTCGAAGAATTGGGAGATAATGCTGGTATTGCTATCAATCTTGGTAATATAGGCGGTATATACGAGGCCATTGCTTTTTATAAAGATTCGGTAATTGACCTTCCACAATCACTTCCTGAAGGCTCAAAGATGTTTTTTGCCGACAAGGCAATAGAATACCTTAGCAAAAGTATAGAAATAAGCAAAAGTATTGGTCAACTGGAGAATATCAAAGAATACAGCGTAGGTCTAGAGCAGGCATATACTACGTTGGGCAATCACAAAATGGCATTGGCCAGCTACAAGCAGTACGTCACTTACCGAGACTCTATTTCTTCTACAGAAAGTAAGGTGCGTATAGCCAATCTGGAAACAGAGCGTGAACTGATTATCAAAGAAAAAGAAATACAAATAGAAAAGCTAGAAGTAGCGCAGAAACGCAATGAACGCATCATACTCATTATCACTGTTGTGCTTTTGCTGATAATAATAGGAGTTGTGGTTCAGAAGTTTTTGCAACAAAAAAAGCGAAACATAGCTTTGGCAGTAGAAAAAGAAAAACACCTTGCCCGCATAGCCCAGCAAAAGAAAGTAATGAATAGCATAGCCCACACTCATGCGCATGAAGTTAGTGGCCAGGTATCTACCATACTGGGTTTGGTGGCGTTATTTAACAACGAAGACTATACCGACCCTGATAATAAAACCATAATAGAAGGTATATCTCAAACAGCAGAGGTGCTGGATAATGTAGTAAAAGACATGATAAAAGAGGAAAACCGCACCAATAACACCAGCGGACAGTAATAGTTTTACCCTATTTTTTCTTGAAAAACACAAAGCCATTTTTGCTGCCGGTCATTTCCAGTTCAGGCATCTGGCTATATTTCAGACTATCGTTTATTTTGCTGATGAAGTAAGTAGGTTTGTCGGTTTTGCCATAAAGCAGCCAGTGTTGGTTGGGTTCAGGTGTTTGCCTTCCATCTTTATCTGTTCTCATTCCCTGATATTCTTTCGAAGAATAAGGTCTTTTGTTTGAATAAAACAGATTGGCATAACTTTTATACCCCAGCGGATGTACATATACATCCTTATCTGCCAAGCTTTCAAAATAGTCTATAGCGGCCCGTTGCGAATAGGCTTCAACCTTAGGGGTAAAGTGTAGAATAGCTACTTGTATCATCACTATCTGTACAGTGCAAAGTACAGCCATTCCTTTCCTAAAGTTATTGCGCATCAATATTACTGCTACCCATATCCCTGCTACATACAGCAATCCCCATGTACTTTCGGCAACGCTCCAGGGTACTGCTGCTCTGAGATTAGCTACCGCAAAATTGTCGGCTATGTAAGGGGTCAGCTCAGCTTTGAATATGCCTACTAATGGCAGTGCAGCTATCACCACTCCTAGCAAAGTGCCTATTGCTAACAGCGTATACTTTACACCAGTTTTCATGCGTTTGCCATCATGACTCATACGGTAAAGTTGCACTGCAGCTAGGTAGGTAAGTGGGAAATAGCATAAAGATGAGTAATGAACAATCTTGGTCTTAACAATAGAAAACAGTAATAATACCACCCAAAACAGTATCCACATCCATTTAGTGAAATCGTGTGGCAATCGTCTGCTTTCGTTGCGTCTATCAATATACTGAAAGAGGAAAATTGAAGCAGGAAAACAGCCTGCCAGCAATACTATAAAATGATAAACGAAGGGACCTCCGTGGTCAGAATCTTCAGTTGAGAATAGCCTGATTTGATAGGTTACAAATTCATTCAGAAACCATTTCCCGTAGGTAGCACCATGCACACCAGTGGTCACAGCTATCCACACCAACGCTGGCACGGCTGCCATTACAGCCAGTGTTAAGAGGTGTTTTATTTTATAGCCATTTAGTCCACGATTTATCAGCACATATACTCCCAATGATAGTATAGCAATGAGTATTGCTGCAGGACCCTTGGTTATAGCTGCCATACCCAGTGATAGTCCTGCTAGGAGGACATGTCGCCATGGAGTAGGGGAGCTACGCAGTAAATGTACCTGCACAAACGACAGGAAGATAAACAAATTGAATGTTGGGTCTATAATCCCCGATTTAAAGTACAAATGAGGCAACCACGATGCAGAGAACATGAGCACCCACCATTGCCCCATTTTTTCGTTCATTATTTTTTTGCCGGTTTGGTACACAGCCACGAGTGTCAGTATCCCAATTAGGGCATTGGGCATACGAGCAGCATAAGCACCTACTCCCACCAGCTTCATGGCGGCTACCTGCATCCATATAAAGAAGGGCGGCTTCTCCCAAAACGGCATAAAGTCAATTTGTGGCCGCAGGTAATCTCCGGTCACTATCATCTCTCTTGCACACTCTGCAAAGTTTATTTCATCCCAGTCGAACAGGTGTACTCCTCCCAGAAATGGAAGGAACAATAGAGCTGATAGTATAATGATAATGATGTATCTGATATATTGCTGCATTGTTTCGCTTTAATTGTCTTCATTTCACAGTTCTCCCCCTCATTGTAGGTGCAAATGTCGTACAGCCAGCCCATAGCACAAAACATCTCTTTTCTATGATTTGAGGTTTTGCATCACCTATCCAAAAATAAAGCGGTACACTTTATGGGCGTACCGCTTTTCGTTTTATAAGTATTATATGTATTGTTACAAGTTCTTATTTGTCTTCCTCCACCAATCTGAAGCCCACATAGCGCTCCTTAGTGTTGGGCAGATACGCTGCACGGCGAGTCACTATTACCTCGCTGGCACTACTTGCGAACGAACCACCTCTTATTACTTTTGCTCTACCACCTATGGGACCTGTGGGGTTTTGCGCAGTATCTTTGCTGCCATAGCCATTGGCATACCAGTCTCCAGTCCATTCCTCGGCATTGCCGCACATATCATAAATGCCTAGTTTGTTAGGTTGTTTACGACCTATCGGGTGTACTTTACTATCGGCATTGTTTACATACCATGCTATGCTTTGGGGACCTGCACTTCTGCCGCTATATTTTTCACCTTTCAGCGATTTTTCGGGTGTACGCAGGTTTTTGTTATTCTCGGCAGCCAGTACCTCGCCTGCAGCAGTGCGTGGACGACTGTACTTAGTCAGGCGTTCATAATTGCCTTCACGGGCTGCATATTCCCATTCGGCTTCAGTGGGTAGGCGGTAATTTTTGCCAGTGGTGCTATTTAGTTTTTTTATAAACTCCTGCACCTCATCCCAACTCACATTGGTCACCGGGCATTCATCGCATTTGTAGTACGATGGGTTTTCGCCCATTACTGCTTCCCATTGTTGCTGTTTTACCTCATAGGCACCCATTCTATAGTCGGCAAGTTGCACAGTGTGTGCAGGCTTCCTGTCTAGGGCTTCATCATCGCTTCCCATGTCAAAATAGCCACCCTTTACCTTCACGGTAGCTATTTCCAGTGGTCCGCTAATTGTTTTGTTGTATTTTCTTTGGGCCATAGCAGGCTGCGCCAGCAGCAGCAATAACAAAGATGACCAACCAAATTTCATATGGTATCTGTTTTGTTTAGTGTTTATTAATTCATTTGCACCACGCTAGTCGGTGCTATATTAGCATTGCGCATAGCCACATTACGTGCTACGCTTTGTGCTAGCTCTGTAAATGCCGCCCTCGAAATCGGTTCGTCATCTACCACTGCTGGTATGCCGCTATCACCACCTTCACGTATGCTCTGCACAATCGGTATTTCACCTAAGAATGGCAATTCAAATTGCTCTGCCATTTTCCTTGCACCACCTTTGCCAAAAATATAATACTTGTTCTCTGGCAACTCCTGCGGTGTAAAATAAGCCATATTTTCTACAATTCCGAGTATCGGCACATTGATTTGTGGTTGTTTGAACATCATGATGGCTTTGCGTGCATCAGCAGCAGCCACAGCCTGCGGGGTAGATACTATTACTACACCAGTTACAGGTACGGTTTGCACCATAGTCAGGTGCACATCTCCTGTTCCTGGTGGCAGATCTATAATCAGGTAATCCAGCTCGCCCCAGTACACATCCGATATGAATTGTTTTAGTGCAGAGCTAGCCATTGGACCACGCCAAATCACTGCTTGTTTTTCATCTATCAGTAGCCCTATCGACATAGCTTTTACACCATACCGTTCCATAGGCACTATCATACCCTTGCCGTCTATTTCGGTCATTTTGGGACGTTCGTCGCGCATACCTAGCATCATAGGTATAGAAGGTCCGTATATGTCAGCATCTAGTAGCCCCACCGAAGCTCCTTCTGCTGCCAAACCCAATGCTAGATTTACAGATATTGTAGATTTTCCTACGCCACCTTTGCCCGATGCTACCATTATGATGTTACGCACCCCGGGTAGTATAGATTTATTGTCTTTACGGTTACTGTTTACGTTCGATGTCATGTTCACCTTTACCACAGCTTCCTTATCCACCAGTAGTCTTATCGCATTCACGCACGCCTTTTCTATCATTTCTTTTAGTGGACATGCAGGAGTAGTAAGTATTACTGTAAACGAAACATTTTTCCCATCTATCACTATATCCTTTATCATGTTCAGGGTTACCAGATCCTTACCCAGATCTGGCTCCTCTACTTGGCTTAGAGCCGATATCACCGCTTCGTTTGTTATCATATAAACCTTTGTTAAAGTACGTTGGTCAAGATGCAAAAGTACAATAAATCAGTCTTATTTTGTTGACCATCACCGCTTTAAAATAATACTCCAAAACAAGCACCAAACAAATACATTACCTTGAGGTATGTTATATTTGTGGGCTTCTAGTTGTTAACTTTTTTAATTCAATGCATTTGAAACTTTACGTACAATATATCCTTGTGGCAACGCTGCTGTTTTTGTCAAACTGGGCTACCGGTCAAACTGGTTATGACAACATCATTCAGATTAATGGTGTGGTAATGACTGCCGATAGCCTGCGTGCTGTGCCCGGAGCTACTATTTTGGTGAAAAGCAAAAACCGAGGCGTAGAGGCAGAATACAATGGTGTGTTTTCGCTGGTGTGCTATAAAGGCGACACTTTAGAGTTTAGCTGTGTAGGTTTCAGGTCAAAAGACTTTATTGTTTCAAAAGACTTGCCTGGTCAGTACTATTCTATCATTCAGCTTATGGTACAGGATACCTTTTATCTGCCCGAAACCATTATTAAGCCTTTGCCTTCTAAAGAAGCATTTGATTATGCCTTTAAATATTGGCACATACCCAATGACCAGTACGAATTGGCTCGCAAAAATACTGATGCTTACCTTCTACGTATGTTAGCTTATTCGCTACCTATGGACGGGCACGAAGCCCAGTCGCGCCAGTTGCAAAAACAAGCACAAGATGCAGTGTACTATGGTCAGCGACCACCTATGAACATTCTAAACCCCATAGCATGGGGCGAGTTCTTTGAAGCATGGAAGCGAGGCGACTATCGCCGCAAAAACTACAATCCTTACAGAGGTAGCAAATAGAATAGGGGACAAAACATAAAATGAGCCAATTGTATATCACAATTGGCTCATTTTATTATGATTATTTGATGGACTATTATAGCCAAACATACACATCATTTTCATCAAGCGGCACACCTTTTTCCACATCGCTGATGCGTTCATATTCTACATTCAGTACTATCCAGCTTTTTTCGTTCAGGTAGGTATCAAAGAAGTCATACTTTTCTACCTGCCAGTTTTTTACTGTCTTCATTGGCCCTTCCAGTATGGCTTTTTCTTGGTTCGTCAATCAATGGTGCGCCATTATAGGTCACTGCTGGGTTAGACGTTCTTATGTATCCCATGCGGTCATTGTCATGCTTATAAAAGGTCAGCATCATTCGCAGTTCATTATACTGATAGATGAATTCATCTTCTTCATCGTCAGATACAAATATTCTGTCTGGTTCACCCAGTTTAGCCACCACTGTGGTTGGTAGCATACCAAATGTTAGTTCTCCTAGTCCCTTACCTGGTTTCAATTGCATGACACAAAATTATGTTTTTATGTTTGAATATTGGTGTGGTATATGTACTAAATACAGAGTCAGTGCTACGTTTTTAATAAAACAGGAAAATACTTCATGAATTATGAATTACTCACTTTTTCAGCACATTTTTTGTGTGTATATTTGATTAAGTTTGTAAATGGACTACATTAATTTATCATGACCTAAACCAAAACAAAAATCGTTACGAAAAAACATTACAAGAACTATATTTTATTGTTGTTAACAATACTTATGGTAAATAAATGCTGGTCTCAAACTTTTTTTCGGTCTTTATATGCACCAGATGAATCTAGGTTGGCTACAGGTATAGTCAAACAAAACAACGATAGTTTTGTAATATTTTTAGGAAGAAACTATCAAGGATTAACTATAGCAAAACTGGATACAATTGGTGAAGTATTGACGGCAAGGGAACTAAGATTCAATACTTACTCTTATTATGATCATGATTTTAAAGCAATAATTACTCCAGATTCATCAATTGTTATTATGAGTTCAGTATATAAAAGATCATTCATCACAACAATCTTCATAGCGAAACTAAACAAAAAAGCAGAACCGGTTTGGGTGAAATCTGTTATAAGTTCCACAGCTGAGGATATTGGTACTAGTATCAAATATACTAGCGATGGTGGTTATATCATTTCAGGAGAAAAATGGATTGGGACAGTTAACCCTGCTGCTGCATACCTAGAAAAAATTGATAGCAATGGACATTTTCAATGGGCTAAAATATTTAATAGAAATAGAGGGGATGCATTTTTATGATGTTGAGCAAGTTGGAAATGCCTACTATTCTGTTGGTGTTTCAGATAGCATTGGTGTTAATGGATCTTATGGTTTAATAGTTAAAACAGACTTGTCAGGTAACACTATTTGGACGAAAGGCTTTGGCAATCCTTTATATATAGTAAAATCAATACTTAATGACGGAGATTCTCTGATTATTTCTGGAACTACACGAAATAAGAAACCGTACCTGTGTAAATTAGATACTAATGGGAATATAAAATGGATAAAAGTTTATCATTTTGATCAAGAAACATATCGAGCAAATATGATTAGGTCAAGAGATGGAGGGTTTGTAATTTCTGGAGCGTATGGTACTGAACATACCTCAGATAGATTTGGTTGGTACACAGTGAAAACCAACACAAATGGTGAAATATTGTGGACTAAAATATTTGGAGGTAATGCAGATTATTATGTACCCGAAGAAATGCAAGAGCTTTCTGATGGGTCAATTTTATCAGCCGCAAGGTATGCAAAATCTAATGCAATTTTTTTGGTTTACAAGTCTGATAGTTTGGGGAATTGTCCAGGTATTTGTGAATTATCATACTCTCCAACTGTTTCTACCATTTCTGTATTAGATTCTGCTATTGTTTTTGATGAATCTTTTGATGTTGCCTATGATACAGATATATACTACAATATTATATATGATACATTGTCCTCAATTGATTCATGTGATATTGATTGGGTAGGGGTACAAAATGTATCTAAAGAAGTTATTAATATTTATCCCAACCCCTCTAATGGCTTGATACATTTTGATCTTCCATTTGAAAATACTGAGTTGTGCATTACAAATTTAATTGGGCAAACAGTATATATGCACAAATTTATAGACAAATCAATTCAGGTTAATCTCGGAGATTTTACGGATGGGATTTACATGTGTACAATTACGTCACAAAAGCAAGTTTGGCGTCAAAAAATTGTAATTCGCAAGCAGTAACTTATATTATTACAAATAGTATAAAAGAACAAGTATGATACACTTTTTGTGATGATATTATTGACTTTAATAGAAATGACTAAATCTACTTCCCTACCCACATTTTCAGAGCATTAATGAATTCAGTTTGTTGGTCTACAAATACGCTGTGTGAGCAATTGTCAAGATATTTAAGATTGTTGTCACCAGTTATTTGTTGTAATGCCATTATCTGATCAGTGGAGTACAGACCATCTTCTTTGCCATACAAACCATATATTTTTATTCCCTTAGTTTTTAGGTTTTGGAGGGTAGTTGAAATATTCAAAGTAGTATAATGCTCATTTTTCCAATAACCTTTAGTTGGCTCTTGAGTCATTTTGCTGGCATATTTTGTAAGTATAGTATCTGTTTTGAAGCTGGCATATAATTTTTGTGCTTCTTCGGTTGGTTTTTTAGGGTTGTAAAATTTGTTTTGCATTGCATGCCCAAAACAATACACTGCATACTCAAGACTTGCTGTATCCATTTTTTCCAGCATACCTACATACATTAGGTTTAAGCTATCGTTTTTAGATAGGTATAATGCTTTTGATTTGGAGATAATATTTTTGAAAGAGCTTTGCAGTCCCATTGGAGCACCCACGAGTACCAAAGCCTGCACCTTGTTGGGGTAAGCTGTAGCAAAGTTGGTTGCTAGTATTCCACCAAAACTGTGCCCAATTACAGTTGCTTTTTGCAGTTTGTATTCACTAAAAATTGAGTTTACGTCTTCTATCGATTGCTCAAAGGTGAATTTTGCATTTACATCTTTACTTCTGCCTTCGCCTCGTCTATCATAAACAATTACGAAGAAGCCACTGTTTGCAAGATTTTGAGCAGTTGTAGCTTCGAAACTAGCACAATTATAACCTGGTCCGCCGTGCATAAAAATGATTGGTGTGTTGCTTTGGTTGCCAAATGTTTTTATGTATAAATTTTGAGCATCAACTATGAGTGTACTCGCAAGCAGTAATACCGTAAAAAGCAACTTCATGAAAATGATAGTTTTGTATAAGTGAACAATGTAAGTTTGTTGATGATGCTATAGTTGTTTATCTTTTATTATGAATTAGTAGGGCGATTTCAAAGATATGGAAATATAATTATGAAATAGCTATGTGGTATCTGTTTGCTTTATTCAATTATGGGTATCACCAAAAGGTTGATGATTAATTTATTTATGAGTATATTTTAATCTGCTATGAAGATGCAGCCAGTTAGGCAACAAACTATATTAGTATATCATAGTATAAATAATAGAGCAATGAAATTGGTTTCAGTATGGCATAAAAATGCATCCCTATAATAAAAAACGACTTATAAATCATTGATTTACAAGGCGTTATGTTGTTTGTGTGTAGTTCGACTAGGATTCGAACCTAGACTAACAGAGTCAGAGACTGTGGTGCTACCGTTACACAATCGAACTGTTTTTGTAACAGGGTGCAATGTTACAGAGGTTTTCGTTAGGTGCAAAATTTAGTGTCAAAAATTTATTCAAAAACAGGCTTTTAGTTCATTACCCCATCTGTAATTTATTATTATCCACATTTTCGGACACTTATTTTGCAGATATTTAGCTCACAACAAAAATCTTGTAGTAGTATTGTAAGTCGTTTTTAATATTTTAACCCAACAAATCAGAATACAAATCTAAAAAATGGAGCGGTTTACGGGGCTAGTGGGAATAGTGCTGATATTGGGTATCGCATTTTTATTCTCAAACAATAAAAGAAAAATTAATGTAAGATTGGTTGTTAGTGGTCTCCTGCTACAAATCAGTATTGCTGTTTTGGTACTCAAGGTACCTGTAGTCAATACTTTTTTTCAGAGCCTAGGAAAAGGAATGCAAAAATTAGAGTCCTTCGCACGTGAAGGTGCAGCTTTTGTTTATAACGGAATAGGCACTTATGATCATACAGGCAAGATTGTAAATTACGGTTCCACACCGGCATTTGTATTTGCTTTCAATATCACAGCCACCATCATTCTAGTATGTATTCTGGTAGCCATTTTGTATCACCTACGTATAATGCAAACCATAGTGGCTATAGTAGCGCGTGCTATGAACTTTGTAATGAGAGTGAGTGGTGCTGAGGCGCTCAGCAATGTAGCTAGTGCTTTTGTGGGACAGGTAGAGGCGCAGGTTATGATTAGGGCTTATCTGCCCACCATGACCAAAAGCGAGCTTTTGGCATCTATGAGTGGTAGTTTGGCTTGTATTGCTGGTGGCATACTTATAGTGTATGCAAATATGGGTGCTCGTGCTGACTATCTTATTGCTGCCAGCCTTATGGCCGCCCCTGGCGCATTAGTTATCTCAAAAATAGTTTTTCCCGAAACAGAAGTATCGCCTACGATGGGCAAGGTGAAGCTGGAGGTGAAAAGTAACTACACTAACCTTATAGACGCTATTACTCATGGTGCTGCAGATGGTTTTAAAATATCAATGAATGTAATTGCTATGCTCATAGGCTTTATAGCATTGATTGCTATGCTCAACTGGATGTTGGGTCATGTATACGCCGGTCTTTCTCTCGATGTTATTTTTAGCAAACTTTTCTATCCTTTTGCATGGGCAATGGGCGTGCCCTCTGAAGATATTACAAATGCTGCCACCTTGCTAGGGCAAAAACTTACCGTAAATGAGTTTGTAGCTTTCAAAAATCTCACATCTCACAATGTCAATGTAGTTTCTCCTAAGGGTTTAACAATCATTACAATAGCTATTTGTGGTTTTGCCAATTTTTCAAGCGTAGGCATGCAAATCGGTGGCATCGGTGCTTTGGCGCCAGAGCGTCGCACTGATCTTGCCAAGCTGGCAATGAAGGCTTTACTTTGTGGCACTTTAGCGTCTTACCTTTCCGCTACCATAGCTGGTATATTGGTATAATGGGCATGTCTTATAGTATCAATAGTTCAGCTTTGTACATAGTATTCATAGGTTTATTATCCCAAAACAGCTCAAAATCTTCAAGGCCCTCTGCTTCGTAGTTGTCTTTTACATCTTGTAGTGTCAAGAGTTTTAGATTGTTCACACTAAGCATTGGCAATATTTTTGCCAACCATTTCCCCTGCTGCCGCTCCAGTTTTATGGTATGTGTCAATTGCCGAGTATTTATGGTAATGCTGCACATTTCATATTGTTCGCCCTTGT
The DNA here is from genome assembly GCA_964601855.1 of uncultured Flavipsychrobacter sp. Lineage (GTDB taxonomy): Bacteria > Bacteroidota > Bacteroidia > Chitinophagales > Chitinophagaceae > Nemorincola. Next base: position 13,498 of record CAZRPA010000082.1, read on the forward strand.
GCGATTTTATAAAGTCTTCAGCCATCAGGTTGGTACCCAGCCACACTATTTTAGTGGTTAGTTTATTGGCTATATATTCCTGTTCGTTTAGTATTTGTGCTATGTATCCCGGGTGTACAGAAGTTTTGGGCACTTTAAAGTCAAACCACTTGCTTAACGGAAAGTCTAAACAGGTGTGGTGCATGTAGTTAAGTAACGATTTTTTTAGCCCCAACGAGAAAAGCTCATGGTCTGCACCTGTTGGGTCAGAGTGAACAATGTCATTGTTGGCAAATGTCCCCAAACCTTCATTTTCTATCTTTACCTTATATTTTTCGGGGTTCATACCTACTGGGCTGTGTGCTGTCATCGCAAACTGGTGCCAGAAAGCCGATTGCAATATACCCGCAGCAAACATTTGTCGTACCATTTCCAGCGAGTCTATAGTCTCCTGCGCAGTTTGGGTAGGAAAACCATACATAAGATAAGCATGCACCATTATGCCCGCTTCTGTAAAATGTTTATTCACTTTGGCTACTTGTGCCACAGTTATTCCTTTATCTATCAACTGCAACAACCTGTCTGATGCTACTTCCAGACCACCAGATACAGCTATGCAACCAGATGCTTTTAGCAGCAAGCATAAGTCGCGTGTAAAACTCTTTTCAAACCTTATGTTTGTCCACCAGTTTATAGTTATTTTTCTTCTTATGATTTCCAGCGCTAATGCACGCATAAGTGCAGGCGGTGCAGCCTCATCCACGAAATGAAATCCCGTTTGTCCTGTTTGTGCTACCATTTCTTCTATTCTGTCACAGATAACGGAAGCTGTTAGCGGTTCATATCTTTTTATGTAGTCCAACGATGTGTCGCAGAAGGTACATTTGCCCCAGTAGCATCCATGTGCCATTGTTAGCTTATTCCACCTGCCATCGCTCCACAGGCTATGCATAGGGTTGGCAACTTCTATGGCTGATATATACTTATCTAGCGTTAGTCCAGTATAGTCGGGCGTGCCTACTTGTCCTTGTGTATAGTCTTTACATGATGCATTATTGATGTAGGTTACTTTGTCATCTAGCACCAAAAAAGTTCGTTTCAACGATTGCACATCAATCTTGTTATCTACATATTGTATAAGTGCTTCGATGGGTGCTTCGCCATCATCCAGGGTTATAAAGTCGAGAAATTCAAATACTCTAGGGTCAGATAGTGAGCGAAGTTCAGTATTTGCAAAACCACCACCCATCGCTATTTTTATATTAGGGTGGTGTGTTTTTATCCATTCTCCACAGCGCATTGCTGCATATAGGTTGCCGGGAAATGGTACTGATATAGCCATAATACCCGGATTGTATTGGTTTATTTTACGCTCCAGTATATCGCAAAGTATTTTGTCTATGTAGGTTGGTGGAGCTTTTAGTTCACTGTATAGTTCATCAAATGTATTCGCACTTCTCCCTAGTCTCTCTGCATATCTACTAAAACCAAAATGTTGATCTACACAGTTTTTTATTAAGTCAGATAAGTCTTCCAGATACAATGTGGCTAGGTGTTTTGCTTTGTCCTGTAGCCCCATAGCCCCAAAAGCCCATGTCAATTCATCGGTTTGTTCAAATCGCGATGCCTCTGGCAGGTACGTTCTCTTTGCTATTAGATGTGCTATTGTCGGGTTGCTACCTTGCAGAAATCTTATAGCAGGGTCTATAGTATTTATGTAATCTTCACTCAAAGACACTATTCGCCGGGTGTTACTATCAAGTGTTGGCTGATGCTCTGTTATGTAAGAGAATACTTTTCTCAATCCTTTTTTAGAAAACAGCTCCAGAGTTACATCTATTCCCAAATCTGCTTGGCAACTGCTTATAGATTTTGTGTTCAGAAAACCTGTCAAGTATGCGGTAGCAGGGTAGGGCGTATTTAGTTGAGTAAAAGGAGGGGTTACCAGAAAAATCTTAGTGCTCAATTATTTAATTTTTAGTCACAAATATACCCCATCGGATCGATGAATAAATAACGTCAACATTGCGGGGATTATTTTTTCATTTCTTATCCACTTATATCAATAGACCTATGCGTTTGTTGGCGTTTACAGATAGATAATTTTGCTATTTTGATGCCAAGCCATTCTTTTTTACCCTTTTTCTTTGATACCTTAAAGTTTTTTTCATCAACTCTGTTTTGTCAAGTAATTCACAATATTGATTGTCGTATCTGCTACCTAGTACATATTTCACAAAGATTACAGCATAGTACTTTAATGAGTATTGGCAAATCAATAATTTACGCATATAGTTAAAGCGTATTCAAGATATTTTCATTTTTCTTCATTTTTTCCATTCTTTAGTTTGTATAGTTTCTGTTAATTGTCAGTTTGATACCCACTATCTGTGGTTTGCGAGCTAGGGTTAATAAAAAAAAATTGTGTAACTTAGTGCCCAAATACATTGTTGGTTTAAATAGATTAAATTATTTAGGTTGTAATTGGTGAATTTTAATGTACACATTCTTATTTGCTAAAACTCTTTTGTCATGATCAAGGACTTTTTCTCTACTAATATTTTAAAGGCATCAATCGTTTTGGTGGTTTCATTTATGCCTTATATTTTGCCTGCCCAAATCATTACTACTATAGTAGGCGATGGTAGAGGCACATTTGGTGGCGATGGTGGGTTTGCCTCAAAGGCATCTTTATCTACACCCAATGGTATTGTTCTTGACAAATCAGGAAATATTTATATATCAGACTCCAAAGGCAGTAAAATACGCAAGGTTAATACTAGCGGCATCATAACCACCATAGCTGGTTGGGGCTCAGCAGGTATGCTGGGCGATGGCGGTCCGGCTACTGCTGCCAAGTTAAATTTCCCATCAGGTATATTAATCGACAATTCCGGCAACATAATATTTTCTGACAGTTATAATCATCGTATCAGAAAAATTGACACGGCTGGTATCATTACCACTATCGTCGGCACAGGTGTTGGTGGTTATACGAGTGACGACACGTTAGCTATTCATTCTAGACTAAACATTCCTTGTGGTTTGGCTTTAGATGATGAAGGCAATCTATATATTGCTGACAGAATGAACAATCGTATAAGAAAGGTGAACACTTCTGGTGTCATTACTACCGTAGTAGGTACCGGACTCCCTACTACAAAAGGAGATGGTGGGCCAGCTACATTAGCGTCTATCAACAGACCAAATGATGTAAAGATTTCTCCCGATGGCGCATTAATTGTCGCTGATACTTATGGCAATGCTGTAAGAAAGGTAAAACAGGATGGTACAATAATCTCCATAGCTGGCACCGGTGATGGCTTTGCTGGTTTCGGTGGCGATGAGGGCATTATTGGCGAATCAAGAGTAGCTGGTCCGTATGCTTTAGCTATCGACAAAACTGGCAACATTTATGTGGCTGATAAAAACAATAATAGGATCAGAAGAATAGACGTTACTGGAGCTATAAAAACAGTTGCAGGAAACGGTGCTGGCGTATCTGGTGGTGATGGTCGTACTGCAGTAGAAGCAAGCATTTCATCTCCAGAAAGCGTAGCTGTTGACGAAGTTGGAAATTTGTACATAGGAGAGACAAATAAGATCAGATATCTATACCTAAAAGACTATAAGAATGAGGCTAAAATATCGTTTATGCCTAATCCGTGTTACAAAAATACAACTATATTTTTGCCTTCTATGTATGGCGAAATGGTTACCATTTCAATTTATAATGCACAAGGTCAGCTGATAAGTACTACAGAGGGACCCACTAATAGGAATATTACATTAGAATTTGACTCTGCTGGCATATATAGGGTTGTTGCTATTTCAAAGCACGGCAAATGGAGTGGTTCTGTAGTAGTTCTTCAATAGTAGTTTAGTTGGTAGTTTCGATATTTAGGGAAGAGGTTGTTATACATTAACAGCCTCTTTTTGTTTAATGTAGATGCGCCATTTGATATTTAGCTATGCGGTAGTCGTGTTATTTGCATTTTTTTCTTTCATCTTATAGCTGCGTTGCTATTGTCCTTTGGTTACTTCAGATGCTTTATTGAATTTGTGAGCATGAAATACCTCAGTTTGTATAATATTCTAAGTAAGAAATCGACATTATCTCCTACTTTTGCAATCCATAAAACATAGCAATGAATACTGATCAATTGAAAGAAATGGCCACA
>CAZRPA010000083.1:0-17366 GCA_964601855.1 uncultured Flavipsychrobacter sp.
CACAATAGCCGCTGGTGTATGTAGTGGTTTGGGTGTAGCACCATCGCGCATCGGAGAGGTGTATCTCATCACAAAGGCATATTGTACAAGTGTAGGTAGCGGACCATTCCCTACTGAGCTAGAAGACGCTACTGGCGAGGCTTTGCGTGCTGCAGGTCATGAATTTGGAGCTACAACCGGCAGACCGCGCAGATGCGGCTGGATAGACCTTGTGGCACTGCGCTATGCTGTAATGCTGAGTGGGGTAACCAAACTAATCGTTACCAAAACAGACGTAATGGATAGCTTCAATCCTATAAAAGCAGCTACTGCTTATAGCATAAATGGCAACACTACCTCACAAATGCCTTTTGATATTTGTGATGCGCCAATTTCGCCTGTGTATAGTACATTTGACGGCTGGGAACGCCCTATCAGTGAATGCAATAACTATGACGAGTTACCACAAACATTCAAAGATTATTGTGCATTCATAGAGCAATACCTGAATACCAAAATTTCTCACATATCTAACGGTACAGGAAGAGACCAGCTGATAATTATTTGAGAATAAAAAATATAACATTGCACTCAAAAAAATTTGGCAATTTCATCAAACTAATAAAATTTTACGGCATCAAGATTAAGAGCTATGAAATCAAATCCAAGTAAGAAAGTAGCAACGAAAAAGAGCGCAACAAAAGACGCAGCTCCAGCATCTAAGAAAACTGCACCAAAGACTAAAAAAAGTCAGGTGGATGAAGATGATGACTTAGAAGATGATTTGGACGAGGTTCCTGCAAAACCTTCAAAAAAGGCAGCACCTGCATCTAAAAAGAAGAAAACTGTAGATGAAGATGAGGACGATGATGATGACATAGATGATATCGAAGAAGATGACGACGACTTCAACAAAGATGAAGACGACTTCGATATAGAAAAAGAATTCGAAGAATTTGATTTACCAAAATCAAAATCAAAGTCTCCAAAGAAAAAGTCTGCTAAAGATGATGACTTTGATGTAGACGATGAATTCAAAGATCTAGGTTTCTTCAGTGAAGGATCGGGTGGATTTGATGACGATGACGATGATTTTTAGTACTCCACTGCAATACCTGGCTTGAATGCAGTAAGCTAATGATATACAATCAGCATCCTTACTCACTTCATCAATCCATAGCCTTGCAAAGGAATATAAAAGCATACAAAATTTTGCCTGAAGAGTCAGGAACACTAAAAGCAAGAATGCTGAGTTGGGCAAAACAATTCAGTGTTCTTGCTTTTTTAGATAGCAACAATTACACCTCAGCCTATAGCCGGTATGAGTGTTTGCTGGCAGTGGGTGCTGCTACTATGATTGCTAATGATGGCATCGACCCGCTGAAACAATTGCAGGATGCTCACAATATGCAACCAGACTGGCTGTTTGGTCATATATGCTATGACTACAAAAACATACTGGAACCGAAACTGAATTCTACCCATCCACCTGTACACAAGTATCCCCTATTACAGTTTTTTGTACCAGAAACTGTTTGTTATATTAATAGCGCAAAAGACACTTTGACTATCGAAACTCTTGCAGATGCTGATGCAGTGTACAACAATCTGATGCAAGCTGAAGACCAAAAAACGGGCACTACCCCACTGCCAAAACTAACCTTTACACCTACTACTACTCAGCAAGACTACACCAATACCATCAACAAGCTGAGACAGCACATATTGGATGGCGACTGTTATGAGATAAACTACTGCACAGGTGGTAGCTGCACAAATGTAGAAACAGATGCTGCTAGTGTATTTGATGCGCTTAATAGGCTATCGCCAGCACCCTTTGCAACCTACTACCGCCTACACCACCATCACCTGATGTGCGCCAGCCCAGAGCGATACCTGCGCAAAGAAGGAAACAATATTCTATCGCAACCAATAAAAGGCACAGCACGGCGTAGTAAGGACGCAATAACAGATGACAACCTGAAAAAAGAACTCCAGCACAACATAAAAGAACGAGCAGAAAATGTGATGATTGTAGACCTGACACGCAATGACCTAGCACGTTGCTGTGTGCCTGGTACTGTAACAGTAGATGAACTCTTTGGCATTTACACCTTTCCCCAGGTACACCAAATGATATCTACCGTTAGTGGTAAAATGTACCCCAATACACCCTTTACTGATGCTATTCGCACTACCTTCCCTATGGGTAGTATGACGGGCGCACCTAAGTATAAAGTAATGCAACTGATAGATGAGTATGAACATAGCAGCAGAGAGCTTTTTTCTGGCACAGCGGGGTACATAACACCCAATGGCGACTTTGATTTCAATGTTATCATCAGGAGTCTGTTTTACAACAGCAACACCCGATTGCTGACCTACGAAACTGGTGGCGCTATTACCTACGACAGTGTAGCAGAAAGTGAGTGGGAAGAAAGACTACTAAAAGCATGGGCACTGGAGCAGATATTTACCGGATAAACATTGTTTTTTTCTACTAAATTGGTTTGTCTCTATAATTGTTGAGATACATACCCGATATTTGTAAGCAGACATCATAAATTGAAACCCGATACGCAGCTCCGGTACAATGAAAAAAACCTATATTTTATCAATTATGCTTTTGCTTTGTGCGGTTTTTTCCCGTCAGGCATCAGCACAATATCTTGCACCCAGACTGTCCCTACACTTTTCCAACCCGCTGAGTCTGTTATCTAAAGCCGGCGTGAAAGCACAATACCGGGTGAGTCAGGAAAACTCTTTCCTGCTTGGCTACAGATGGTATTGGGGTTTCTTTCCTGGCTATCAGGTATCTGCCGAATTTCATCATTACTTCCGCAGCTTCGAAAAATCAGAAGCCTTCTTTTATGGCAAATTAGGTTTTGGAAATGCCACCTATGACCCCAAGCCCTACTTCAGTGGCTGGGAAACAAAGTATAACAACCCCGGTGGATATGCATTTGCAGCAGCAGGCGTAGGCAAACGATACAACTTCGGTCACTTCTTTATAGAAGGTAATGCAGGGCTACGGTTCTCTCAACTGGTAGAAAAAGCAGATAATTACAACCGCAACTTGTTTTACAGCACAGGACCAGGCTCGTTTGTAGATCTTAGTTTAAATTTCGGCTTTCAGTTTTTTAATGAAGAACGAAACATGTATCGCAAAACACTAGGCGTACACCCACCTCGCAGATACAGATAGTACTTTACCTCTGTTATTTATGCCCTTCCCACCATCTGTCATGAGATAGTGTATCTGTAAGATTCACTGCTTGCCCTATACGTGGGTGCATCACAGGTATATTGCGTTTGTGGCTTTCTTTCAGCACTCTGTTTATGGGTTCATCCCAATCGTGAAGAGCTAGTGTAAACTTAGACCAGTGTACTGGAAATAACTTATGAGCCTTCAAGTCTATAGCAGCCTGTACTACCTGTTCTGGCATCATGTGTATGTATTTCCATGATTCATTGTACTGCCCATTCTCCAATATAACCAAATCAAACGGACCGAACTTCTCCCCAATTTCGGCAAAGTGGGTATCATAACCCGAATCGCCACCCAGAAACAACCTACCAAATGGAGTAGTGAACACAAACGAAGTCCACAGCGTGCCATTCCTCTTGAATCCCCTACCCGAAAAATGCCTGGCAGATACCGTATTTACCTCAAATCCATTGCCCAGATTTAGTTGCTCATTCCAGTCCATTTCTTTTATCTGAGCAGTATCATACCCCCAATATTCAAGGTGTGCCCCTACCCCCAATCCAGTGATTACCAACTTCACTTTGGGTTGTAGTTCCTTTACCGTTTTATAGTCCAGATGATCGTAATGGTCGTGCGAAATAAATAAGAAATCTATTTCAGGTATATCGTCAACAGTATATATATCTGCGCCATCAAAACTCCTAGTAGTGAAGCTAAGTGGAGATGCATTGCCGCTAAACACAGGATCTACTAATATACGCTTACCACCTATCTGCATAAAGTATGATGAATGCCCAAACCATACTACAATATCCTCATCTGGATTCAGGTTTTTAAGGTCTGATTTTTCACCCGGCAGCACTGTTGCTGGTGCAGCACGCTTACTTTTCCCGAATATAAAATCCTTTATTACTTTATAGTAACTTACCCCCTCAGCCAAGTCGGGAGTGTGATTACGGTTTTGAAATGCACCATTTCTATAGTTGGGAGATTGCTGTATGCGAGCCAATCTTGCACCCTCTGGTGCTTTCCCAAATTGCGGTTGCTTCATATATACCCATGTCACTACTACAAGCGCAACAACCAGCGTTGCGATAACCATTAGTATCATTTTTACTGATTTTAGAATTTTATTTTTTGTAATCATTTCCTTTTTTTCTATCTGCCACCTCATTGACCGACTAATCAGTCTATATACCGGTCAAAAAAATTACTCAGCTATCATATCCCAAACAAGCTCATAAGAATCATTAATAATCTTGTCTCGTTCTGCCTCCGAAAATTGCGATTGTAATATATACTGGCTCACACCAAACAGATGACTATTCACCAATGTATTAATCAAATCAATCGGAATAGGTTTGATAATATGTTCATCGATACCTTGCTGAAAAAGCAAAAGAATCATATTGTTTTTCTGTTGTATTTCCTCTGGTGCTAGTTTCAACAAGTAGGGCGAACTAATAAACTGCTGCACAAATCTGAACTCTGTAGTATTATCTATTCCCCACTTCAACGCCATCACATATATGTACTTCAACTTGTCTTTCAATGAAGCAGTATCATCAGGGTGTATAGTAATACAAGCACTGAGATTTTTCTTAATTGCTACATACAATGACACTATAAGGTCTTCCTTGGTGTTGAAATAATGAAACAACGTACCATTAGCCACTCCAGCCTCTTTGGCTATGAGGCTGGTAGGCGTACCATGGAAACCATTTTCTACAAATAGCCTAAGTGCTGCTTTTAGTATTTCTGCTTGTTTATCTACCATGACTGACTAATCACTCTACAAATGTACAATCCTGTTGCACAGTATAAAACAGTACAAACCAATTTAAGATATTATTTAACATTGTTGCAGTACTTTTGAATAGCCACACAGTGACCAGCGGATATGAAAAGCAGAATTTTACGTTTTATTTTACTGGCATTTACTGCTTTAGTCACTTATACTGATGCTCCTGCTCAAAATAAGGAGCAATCTTTCAGAGATTATCAGTTTTCTAACGACCGTGTACGTACTGCGTGGAAAGAATATATAGATACATTGCAAGCTGTTTTTACTTCAAAAAAACTAAGTTGGCCTCCTAAAGACATTTTCTTGCGAGCTTTCAAATCGCAAAACGAACTAGAGTTATGGGCAAGAAACGAGCCAAATGAAGAATATAGGAAAGTAAAAACCTACAATATCTGCGCGATATCTGGCAAATTAGGCCCCAAAAGACAACAAGGCGACAAACAAATACCAGAAGGCTACTACTTTATAGACGAGTATAACGCCAACAGTGAGTACTATCTTTCATTGCTGCTTAACTATCCCAACTACTCCGATAGAATGATGGGTAGCACCCGCACTGGTGGAGATATATACATACATGGCAGTTGCCTTACGGTAGGTTGCCTACCCATGACAGACAAAGGAATAAAGGAAATATACACCCTGTGCATGAGTGCTAAACTAAATGGGCAAGAATACATACCGGTGCACATATACCCCACTCATATGCACAGCAGAGGCATCAACTACCTCATGACCAGCTATCCGGGCAATACTTCCAAACAACAGTTTTGGGCTACACTGAAAAAAGGATACGATTATTTTGAACAATATCACAAACTATTGCCCGTTATGTATGCACCTGACGGCACATACGTAAACTGAGTTAATGGCACAAGTAATGACTGCAAAAATGAAAAAACAGAATTGGGGAGTGTGGATATTGTCGATGGTATTGCTTTCATTGACCTCTTGCGAAAAAGAAGTAAGCATAAACCTAGCCAGCTCGCCGCCACAGGTGGTGATACAAGGCGGCATAGAAACCAGCGGCCCACCCTATGTAATACTTACATCTACCATAGGGTTCTTTTCAAAGGTTGACCTCGCTACATTAGAAAACAGCTTCTTACACGATGCCAAAATTGAAGTATCAGACGGTAGCCGCACCGTTACGCTCAGAGAGTATTCATTTGATACTGGCTCCGCCTTTAAGTACTTTGTTTATAGCATCGACAGCAGTAACCTGATGCTAGGAGAAAACGGCAAAACCTACGAACTGAAAATAACTTACGGCGGCAAAACTTATACATCTATCACCAAAATACCTACCCCTCAGGGATTTGATACTATGTGGTTCGACACACCGTTATTTGCCGGCAACAACACCCCCGATAGTGCCTTACAACTATTTGTAAACTATGTAGATCCTGATACATTGGGCGATTATGTGCGCTGTTTTACACAAAGAGGAAATGAAGCATTTTTCCCTTCAACCAACTTTAGTGATGAAATAGTAAATGGAAAAACCATCAACAACATTGGTCTGGCTGCTGGTTACCAAAACGATGCACCAAGCAGAAACCGCGACTCCCTCATTTACTTTTTTCCTGGCGAACGGGTTACACTTAAATGGTGTGCTATAGACAAAGGTGCATATGACTTTTGGAATACACTCGACTTTGCCCGAAACGCAGTAGGAAATCCATTTTCATCTCCCATCAACCCTACCTCTAATATAAAGAATGGAGCCGTAGGCGTTTGGACTGGCTACGGTGTCTATGCCAAAACAGTAATTGTGTCCAGATAAGTTTTGAGAATACCACTATAAAACCACAGTCATATTAAGTTTGGCGAAAATTTCGCACCTTTACCAATGTCTTTTCAAGACAAAAACAGAAAATAAACATCACTAATACACGCATTAAAATGAACGAAACAGAAAAAGTACATTGCCTCATAATAGGCTCAGGACCAGCCGGATACACAGCAGCCATATATGCAGCCAGAGCCAATCTGAAACCAGTACTCTATCAGGGCATGCAACCAGGGGGACAGCTAACCATAACTACAGAAGTAGAAAACTACCCAGGCTACCCTAATGGCATAATGGGTCCTCAAATGATGGTTGATTTTGAACAACAAGCACAGCGTATGGGTGCAGATATAAGATGGGGAATGGCTACAAAAGTAGATTTCTCTGTGCGCCCATTCAAAGTAGAAATAGACGAAGAAAAATGGATTGAGGCAGACTCAGTAATCATAGCTACAGGCGCATCTGCCAAATGGTTGGGACTAGAATCTGAACAACGCCTGAACGGGCACGGTGTTTCGGCATGTGCTGTGTGCGATGGTTTCTTCTTCAAAAATCAGGAAGTAGCCATAGTAGGTGCTGGCGATACTGCTTGCGAAGAAGCTTTGTATCTATCTAAACTGTGTACTACCGTACACATGTTTGTGAGAAAAGAAGAAATGCGCGCTAGCAAAGTAATGCAAGCACGTGTACTGAAAACTGAAAACATAAAAGTATACTGGAACACTGAAACCCTGGAAGTACTGGGTGAAAACAAAGTAGACAGTGTGAAAATACTGAACAATAAAACCAACGAAGAAAGCATCATACCTGTGAAAGCATTTTTTGTGGCTATTGGTCACCAACCTAATTCTGGATTGTTCGAAAACATACTAGATATGGATGATCAAGGCTACCTCATAACACAGCCTGGATCTACCAGAACTAACGTAGAAGGAGTGTTTGCTTGCGGAGATGTGCAAGACAAAATATACCGTCAGGCTGTCAGCGCAGCTGGCACAGGCTGTATGGCGGCACTAGATGCTGAGCGTTATCTGGGCGCGCTAGAAAGTCATTAATTAGTACTATCCTTACTATAATAAACAAGGGGCTGTCTTCATATACCGAGACAGCCCCTTTATTTTTTAAGCCAGTGAGCAACCTATACTACTGTAGTGTAACCGTAAAATTCACATCTACATCGGTAGAACCTATACTGCAGTCAGTACCATTTTTACCAGATGGCTGATGGTGTAGTGCTACCTGCAATGCTCCTGTACTAGCACCACCAGTAGTAAACCTCGTTTTCAAACCCAGCGGCAATTTCGGCGTGTTGTTATCAAGGTCCGTGCGTTGCACTGCTACATTAAGACTAGACGCTGGCGTATAACACACAAGGTGAAAATTCGAACGTTCTTCTACTTCCTCAGTTATATCTTCCACAGGGCTTTTTGTTTCATCCAGAAACGTTACAGATACATTGTATATAGCATCTTTTTTCAGTGTCATTGCTGCCTGTGTCAGGTCGGGGTTGCCATCATTGGGTGTCAGGTCTTTCCACTGTGCAGTTACTACATCGGTTGTGTCTGCAGCGTTGGTTGCTACAAGTTTTACTGTAGTTATTACTTCATTTTCAGGGTCTGGTGGAGCTACTGTTTTTTCATCTTTTTTACAAGAGTTCCAGGCTAGCATTGCAAGAGTAACTGAGAATAATATGATTGATTTGTTTTTCATTGTTGTTAGTTGAAATGATTAAAAATTGTTTGGTTATTAAAATGAAATTTTCGTCTTGATTATAAAATTGATACCAATATTATCGGCATAATACCTAAACCTATCCAGATAGTCACGGTAAGCAGTATTGGTAAAGTTGCTCACTGTAAAGTCTAACTGCATTTTGTGTTTCCGGATGTGGGTGGTAAAGCCTGTACTGGCATTAAAAATACTATACCCTGCTGGCGGGGGGGCATAGTCTATACCTGGCGGCACTCTTTCTTGCCGCAGTACGCTCACATTTTCTACAGATATGTAAGGCTCTTCCATAAATCTAAATTCATGAAGGTTAAATACAAGCCCATTTTCATACCTGTCTGCTGGCATGTATATCAGCCAGTCTTTGGCTGTCTGGTTATACCCACGTACTATAGTGGCACGAGACTGCAAGGTGAAGTGTGACAAAAAATCATACTGCACAGAAGCATCCAGCCCTCTTATATACACATTATCCTGCGTAAACTGGAATGCAGGAAACGTACCACTTAGCAATGTTACTGGCTGTGCCTGAGGTGTTTCGTAGATATAATTACCTATTTTGTTGTTATACACATCTACTGTAGCCCTCAATTTAGTACTATGGTAGGTAAGCGTTACACTACTGTTCAAAGATCGTTCAGCACCTAAGGTAGAATCCCCGTCCTGATAACTGGCATCGCTGAAGTGTACCCCATGTATATACAACTCATTGACAGATGGTGCGCGCCAAGCAGTACCTATATTACCCATCAGTGTCAATTGATCACTGAATCTGTATATGGCTCCACCTGTAGCTGTTACATTGCTAAACTGTAATGTGGTGTTATAGGTAGCCAATGTAGTCTGATTGCGCTGATACACCTGCTGCCATCTGTAGTCATATCTGGCTCCGGCTTCTAATGTAAGCCGCTTGTAGCTATACCTTTCTATCGCAAACGCTCCCCCACTATATGTCCTGAAGTTAGGTATCAGATACCTTATCCCCCTGAAGACATTACCTTGTGTATTGCCTGCAAGACCCAGGTTCCCCGAAAACCCATTCCTAGACGGTTCAATATACACCAGCTCCATACTGTGGGTTTTCAACTGAAAGCTCACCTGTGGCTTTTTCAGCAATTCTGGGTCTTTGGTATAAGGTAGACTAATGTCAAACTCTTCCCTCAAATCCTTCTGGCGGGCTACATTCAGTTCTAGTTTACCTTCATTTGCAAATCTATATGTTGCGGTTGCTTTGGCTAAGTCGTGATACACACGTTGATAACTGCGAGCTATATTGTACGAAAACACAGACTGTGTGATGGGTCTAGTTCTGCTAAAAGCCGCATACAGATCTGTTATATTTCCTGCATGTGCCCCTTCAAAAATACCATTTTTGGTATTGAACAGACTGTAATAACCAGCTATCTCCCAGCCATTGCGCTTATACCCTACCGATGCTGAAAAATCTTGCTCACTTATGCCCGTATTTTTCAGGTAATAGTTCGGTGTACTAAAGTTGCCTGCTCGCTTTAGTGTGCCTTGCAGCCTCCATGCTATACCAGCCAGCTTTTCGCTTGTTTTGCCCTGTAGCGATAGCGACGCTGTGCCCATTCTACCATTACTCTGACCTATCAGATAAGCATCGCCCGACATTCCTTTGTTTACTGGCAGCGGATCAGGGTCTAGCAACACTACCCCACCTATAGCATCTGCACCATATCGCACACTTGCTGCACCTTTTACTACATTGATGCGGTTGGCTACAAATGGGTCTATCTCTGGGGCATGTTCTGCACCCCATTGTTGTCCCTCTTGTCGCACTCCATTGTTCAGTATCAGCACTCTGTTACTGTGCAATCCATGTATTACTGGTTTGGCAATAGTAGGTCCGGTCTGAATGGAATTAAGGCCAGGCAGCATTTTCAATGCTTCGCCTAGTGTCTTACCTCTCGACTGCAACAATTCCAGCCCTTTCAGCTCTGTATGTGATACCGTGTGCAAATCTTGCATCCGTACTCCATTCACCACCACTTCATGTAGCTGGTTCTTATCTGCAGATAATACAAACTGCACACTGTTATTACCATCTATATGAATGTGCGCCACAGCAGTACTAAAGCCTTCTGCCTTGCAGGTAAGCATCAGGTGCCCCTTACACGCATTCTGTATTGTAAACCGGCCACCTGTATCAGTTACATCGCCCTTTGCCGAATCTGTTTCTATACGCACCACCGCACCCATCAATGGATGTCGCTGATTGTCAGTTACTGTTCCGGAAATTCGATATATACATTCTTGCGCACATGCAGTAAATGCATGCGAACAAAAAAGAATAACCAATACGGTGGCTGAAAGTAATCGAGCCACTAAAAATCTGTTAGATAAAAATGAATGTTTAGCCGTCCAATCGATGTTCTATTGAATAGACACCAATTCTCGGCAGAGTATAGCATACCAGCTTCTCACCGGAATGAGAATACTACTGCATTTAAATAGCCACGCAACCCATAGAAGGCGGCCCCCTCAAAGAAACAACATGGGGAATAGCGTAATAACTAAACTCTACTACAGGCAGAATATATCCCGTAAAAACCACTAATTCTTTAAAACTCAAAAATTGTGGTTCTTGTACTAGAAAAGGGGCAAACTCAAAACTCAGAAAAGAACAGTGATTGTGTTTTTTGGTGATTACTACTTCCCCAGCCTTATACACCGGATGTACATCATCTTCATGGTCAAACAAAGCATGGTGTATATATTCCTTGGGCATTATACCCGCTAGGAATACCATAAATAGGAATACACCCAATATTTTTGTTACAACCTTCCTCACTCCTTTGTTTGTACTGAATTGTTACTGCAAATGTAAAGCAGAAAAAGTCTACAAATGACATTGCTCAAATTAACTGCCCTTTGTTTGATAGTATTGATATTAATGAGACAGAAAATCTTAGCAAACTTCTCTATTATCAGAACTATAAACCTAGTTTAGCAAACTTACATTCGAGTATAATTGATATTGTTGAGTTTTTTTAATAATTATTTTAGTATAACACACTTTAAAGAGCAAAAAAAATTAGTTTTACAGCACATTTTTTGAGTTTGTTCTTTTTGTTATGGAGAATAAATCTCGACGTTTTCACGCGCAATAAAATACAATAGACAATTCTAACAGATACATAATGAATGAATAGGCTGGGGGGAAGTACACTGAATAATAGTTTCTGGACAAAGCTGATAGGTTCATCTGAGGAGTTTTCGATGCGAAACAGAGCTTTCAACTTTGTTTGTGTCATTACGTTCTTTCTTTTGAGTATTTGCCTTGCTTTCGACATTTACATTAACCAGCTTTACATGTCTGTGGTTATTGTTATCTTGCTACTATCCCTTTCAGTAACTTTTTATTTTTCCAGATACAAGAAAAAATACAAAGCAGGTGTTGTCATTTTTGCTGTTGTTAGCTACCTAGTTTTGATTCTAAACTATCTATGGAACGGCGGACATGAAGGCCCTACATTGATATACTTTGTTCTTACATTCTTGTTCCTTCTCATTCTTAGCAATAGCAAACTGCATTACTTATGGGCAATCTTTCATATATCCACTGTTATTAGTTTGCTATATGTAGAATACAACAACCCAAATTTGTTACCTAGCACTTATGCAACATTACTCGATAAGTTTCTGGACATAGGCGTTAGCTATATTATTGCCATAATTTTCATTTACTCTCTATTCACCTATTTGCGTGATTTTTTCAACGCAAAACGACTGGTAGCAGACGAACGTGCCATAGCCATATCTGCCAAAAACAAACAAATTCTTGCTCAAAACCAACAACTAGAACAAGTAAACGAAGAAAAAAACAAACTATTCTCTATTGTTTCGCATGACCTCAAAGCTCCACTCGACTCAATCAGGGGATATCTTGAATTGCTTTCAGGCAATATGCTGGACGAAGATGAAAAAGAAAAAATACAAGACGAATTACTCATTCAAACAAAGTACACCAGCGACCTTCTTTCAAACCTAATGTCTTGGGCTAAGGCACAAATGCACGGAGTAATAGTAAATCTTGCACCACACAATGTGCAAAAAATGATAGACGACATAGCTTCTAACAAAAAACCTGTCGCTGCCAGAAAAGGTATCAAACTCACCTACTCCATAGATCCTGCGTTGGAAGTAGTCTGCGACAAAGACATGGTGCACATAGTGCTGCGCAACCTAATAAATAATGCTATAAAATTCACAAATGATGGTGGCGAAGTATATATCAAAGCAGCAAAAAAAACAGACATACTTATTATCTCTGTTACCGACACTGGTATCGGTATCCCCGCCGAAAAGCAAAACGAAATCTTCACCCTGAAAACAAGGTCTACTTACGGCACCAACCAAGAAAAAGGCATAGGTCTTGGGCTAATGATGTGTAAGGAATTTATAGAATATCAGCACGGAAAAATATGGTTTGAAAGCAAATTCGGCTTTGGCACTACATTTTTCGTGTCTTTGCCGCTCACACGATTGTAATATTTATTGCTATCCGTATTTGTTGATTAAGTTTGCAGCCTTATGAAAAAAGCATTGATACAAATGCACTTGGCTGTGCTGTTGTGGGGGTTTACTGGGGTTTTAGGAAGGGCTATTTCGCTCGATGCGCCTGTACTTGTCTGGTATCGCATGCTTTTCACAGCTCTGTTTATGGGCATCATACTTTACTACAGAAAACAGTGGGTTCCTATACCCAAAAAAGACATGCGTCTGCTGGCACTGGTGGGTGTGCTCATGGGCTTGCACTGGGTAGCTTTTTATGGTTCTATCAAACTAGCCAATATATCTATTGCGCTCGTCTGCCTCTCTACTGCCAGTATCTTCACCCCTCTCGTAGACCCTATCATCAACAAAGGCAAACACGACCTAAAAGAAATGCTTCTGGGCTCACTAGCTATTATAGGAGTATATCTTATCTATCGTTTTCAGCAGTTTTATGGCTGGGGCATTTTGGCTGGCATCATAGCTGCTTTGCTCAGTTCTATTTTCACTGTGCTCAACAAACAGATAGCTGATAAATACCCTGCACGAACTATGGTGTTTTACGAAATGACTACCGGTTGGATATTTATAACCCTTTTACTGCCGCTGGTTTTCTACTTCAATCCCCTTACTACTTTCCTACCCAGATCCACCAACGTACTAAGCACAGAATGGTACTACAATGACTGGATATGGATAGTAATACTCAGCCTCTGTTGCACGGTATGGGCTCAGTCGCTGGCACTCAATGCCCTCAAACGACTAACCTCATTTACTGCCACCCTGTCTGTAAATCTGGAGCCTATTTACGGCATATTGCTAGCCTTCCTATTCTACAACGAAAACAAAGAAATCATTTTCCTAAAAGGCACCACCCAATTGAATAGCGGGTTCCTCAGTGGCATGTCATTGATACTGTTATCTGTTTTTCTGCAAATGCTACGTTTACTTACACCTCAATTTGCAAGATTTGGCTTCATAAAAGAAAAGGGTGGCATTGACTAGCCACCCTCTATAAAAATAACATACAAATTAGCCGTTAGTCCACCCAGTCACAAATAAAGATGTTTGTATCTCTCGAACCCTTGTTATTACGGTTCGAACTAAAAATTAATCTTTTTCCATCTGGCGAAAACATAGGAAAAGCATCAAAACCACTGTCTCTGGATATACGCTCCAAGCCCGTACCATCAACGTTGATAGTATACAGATTGAAGGGAAAACCTCGCTCGTGCTCATGATTAGAAGCAAATATAATTTTCTTGCTACCTGGCATAAACGCTGGAGCCCAGTTAGCTCTGCCAAATTTGGTTATCTGTTTTGCATTGCTTCCATCCGCATTTGCTACAAACAACTCCATACTAGTAGGCATTACAAGCCCTTGTGCCAGTAAATCTTTGTATTCTTTAAGTTGCTCATCATTTTGCGGCCTCGATGCTCGCCAGGTTATCATCTTTCCATCTGGCGAAAAATTAGCGCCACCATCATAACCAACTGTATTTGTTATCTGGCGCACATTAGTACCGTCAATGTTCATCAGGTACAAGTCTATATCGCCATTTCGAGTGCTGGTAAATACTATAGTTTTCCCATCTGGCGATATTGTGGCTTCGGCATCATATCCCGGGCTCTTCGTAAGTTGTTTCGTTATGTTACCATCAAAGTCTGCTACAAAAATATCGTAGCTCTCATAGATAGGCCACACGTACTTTTTTATCTTGTTTCTGTCTGGCACAGCCGGACAAGTATCTGCCGATAAATGGGTAGATGCGTACAACAGATGTTTCATATCAGGCATCAGATAGGCACAGGTAGTTCGTCCTTTACCAGTACTCACCAGTTTGTAATCTAGTTTCCCCTTCTTGGGTATGGGCCCGTAAAATATCTGATCGCAGGGCAAACCATCCTTCGCATCTGTACGCTGAAAAGTGATGTGTTTATTATCAAACCCAAAATAAGCCTCAGCATTATCACCTCCAAAGGTCAACTGACGCATATTTTTGAAGTGCTTCTCCTCCGGATATATCAATGATTCGCTGGTTTGAGCCTTTAGCTCAGATACATACGCAAAAATGGAAAGGGGTAAAAAACCGGCTATTAACGCTTTAAAATTCATCTTAAAATTTATGGTGGGCAAAACTAATCTTTGATATTGGTACCTTTCTTAATAGCAATAATCTGTTTGTCAGCAAAATGTAAAAAAATAAAGACAGCAGACTCTATAATAAATTCTTCAAGCAACTTCAACTACTAGCACATAATTACATAACAAGAGGTTTGACCCACCCGGTAACAGTAGTCAAACCTCTTGCAAATAATCCAATTTCTTTAAAACGGTATATCGTCGCTTGACGATGGTTTTGGAGGTGTTTTTTTACCCGGCATATCATCATCTTCCCAATTCATATTGTTAGCTTTCGATTGTTTGGTCTGAAAACCACCATCAGGTATAAACAATTTAGACCCGCTAAAATCGCTCATATCTCTGTCCATATCTCTCCTTAGCCCCATACCAGCCGAAGGGTTCTCTCTCGGCCCACGGTTGAAACCACCGCCATCTGCTTTGCCACCACCACCATTGCCGCCATAGCCGCCACCGCCACTATTATTGCCACTGCCACCACTAGGCAAATTACCGCCATTACCTTGCTTGCCCCTATTGGCATCAAAGTGGTCGTCTTCCATATCCACAAACTTCTGGTACTCTTTTATAAACCTTACCTTCACAGATCCAGTACTACCATTACGATGTTTGGCTATGTGTATATGGGTTTCACCTTCTACAGTTTCTCCCATTTCATCATTGGTTATACCATGATACTCTGGTCTGTACAAAAACATTACCAAATCCGCATCTTGCTCTATCGCTCCAGATTCACGAAGGTCACTCAACTGGGGAATCTTCGATTCTTTACGGGTCTCTACAGAGCGGTTAAGCTGCGACAGCGCAATAATAGGCACCTCTAGTTCCTTAGCCAGTGCTTTCAAGTCTCTCGATATTTTACTGATTTCCTGTTCCCTGTTTCCACCCTTCTCCACACTAGCCTGCATCAGCTGCAGGTAATCTATCAGTATCATCTCTATACCGTGCTTCTGTTTCAGTCGTCTTGCTTTTGCACGTAGCTCAAATATGTTTAACGCTGCCTGATCATCTATAAATATCTTAGCCTGCGACAACTTACCCATCCGCTGCGACATCTGTATAAACTCATGTTCTGCCATTTTGCCGCGGGTTATGGCTTCCATACCTACCTCCGACACACAGCTCAGCATCCTTTTCACTATCTGACCCGCACCCATCTCCAGCGAGAACAATGCCACTGGAAACTGCTTACCCGCATTCATAGCCGCATTCATTGCCAGATTCAGCGTAAATGCGGTTTTACCCACCGCAGGTCTTGCTGCCAATATGATAAGATCCGTTTTCTGCCAGCCACCAGTTATTGCATCCAGCCCCGCAAAACAAGACGGCACACCTGTTATATCATCTGTTTTCTTACGGTTTTCTTCTATCTCACTCATTGTACGCACCAGTACCTCTTGCAAACTTTTAAAGTTTTTGCGCAAGTGCTTATCTGTTATCTCATACAAGCCCGACTCTGCCTTGTCTAGCAGGTCAAAAACGTCTGTGCTGTCTTCATAAGCCTCGCTTATTACTGCTCCACTTATTCGTATCAATTCGCGCTGAATGAACTTCTCCATCACCAGTCTGGCGTGGGCTTCAACGTGCGCACTCGACAGTACACTTGTGGTAAGACGGGTAAGAAAATAAGCCCCGCCCACTATTTCCAGTTCATTCGTTCTTCTCAGTTCTTCAGTAATGGTCAGCAAGTCTACAGGTGTTCCTTTGTCAAACAACCTGCGCATGGCTGAGTATATTTTCTGATGCGCATCTACATAAAAACAGTCCTCACTTTGTATTATTTCCAGTACCTGAGCAAATGTATCTTTCTCTAGCATTGATGCTCCCAGCACCGCCTCTTCCAGCTCAGGTGCTTGTGGTGGCACTTTGCCATAAACCATAGTTGATAGGTCAGACTTGCGGGCTGATGCACGTGATGCACCAAAATCTTTCTTGATATTAACGGCCATTAGTTGATTCTAAACGTTATATAGTGAGTTAATTATTTTAATACATAATACCTACAGGTGAAGTTTCCTTATCGCTCTCGGTTTTTTGGGGTGTTACCCTCTAATGTTAAGCCAAGATTAAGGAACGATTAACGCCCGTCGGAACAAGCGAAAGTAAACGCGAAAGTCAGAACCTCAAAAAAAATCATAGGGTATAATTTTAAGCACCTTACACACACTTTATCCACAGTTTGCAAACATAAAGTTCC
>CAZRPA010000084.1:0-17255 GCA_964601855.1 uncultured Flavipsychrobacter sp.
CAGGGCTTTTGGTCAGTTCCCACTCAAAGCCAAAGAGGTTTTCGAAGTAGTTATTGCTCCACTGGGTAGGGGTGGTAGTCCATGCTCCTTCCAGCCCACTGGTTATGGTGTCAGCACCAGAGCCAGTACCAAAACTATTGTGCCAACCTTGGCCTTGTAGCTCTATGCCAGCCGCCGCAGGTTCTTTGCCTACATAAATGCTTGGGTTAGCAGCACCATGTGTTTTGCCAAAGGTGTGCCCACCTGCTATGAGTGCTACTGTTTCTTCATCGTTCATTGCCATTCTGCCAAACGTTTCGCGTATGTCTCTTGCAGAGGCTATAGGGTCGGGTGTGCCATTAGGTCCTTCAGGGTTTACATATATAAGACCCATTTGCACAGCAGCAAGCGGGTTTTCCAGTTCACGGTCGCCTGTGTATCGTTTGTCGTCCAACCATTGTTTTTCTGCACCCCAATATATGTCTTCTTCAGGCTCCCACACATCTTCTCGTCCGCCTGCAAAACCAAATGTTTTTAGGCCCATTGATTCCAGTGCACAGTTGCCAGCTAGTATCATTAGATCTGCCCACGATATTTTCTTGCCATATTTCTTTTTTAAAGGCCATAGCAGTAATCGGGCTTTGTCAAGATTGGTATTGTCGGGCCAGCTATTGAGCGGTGCAAAGCGTTGTGTACCCGATCCTCCACCACCTCTGCCGTCAGATATACGATATGTGCCGGCGCTGTGCCAAGCCATGCGGATGAAGAAGGGACCATAATGACCATAATCAGCAGGCCACCAGTCTTGCGAGGTGGTCATAAGATCAAACAAATCTTTTTTCAATGCTGCAAGGTCAAGGCTCTTAAATGCTTCAGCATAGTTGAAAGAAGACTCCATCGGATTAGATAAAGAGGAGTTCTGTCTTAGAATGTTCAGCTTTAGCTGATTTGGCCACCAGTCACGGTTACCTGTTCCTGTACCTGCACTGTGTTTCAGTGCTCCGCCCGAAAAAGGACACTTTGCAGCACCATTGCTGTTTGTAAATGAACCGTGAGGATTGTTTTGTTCCATATGTTATTGTTTTATAAGGTGTGATATGAGTAAAGATAAACTAATCTTACCCAACTTGTCTTTAGTATTGCTTTATATGCGAATAGGAGTAAAGTATTTATTTTGTGGTTAAATAGGCTATTTTAACTAACTGCATCTAGAATAGTGGACTGGTGATGAATAATATTAATTTATATTGGGTTGTAAACTTGTAGTTTGTTGGCAGTAAAACAAGAATTGTAAGACTGAAGGTGCCCGTATTGTGTTTTTGCATTTTGTTTAATAATTCCATACCTTGCTAGGCAGAAAATATTGCAATACTTGTACTATGAATAAATTGTTACGTTTTTGTTTGTCGTTTACGTTGTTGTCTCTATCGTTGGTTAAGTATGTTGCTGCACAGACAGTAGTATACACTAATGATTTTACGGCGATAGCTGGGTTTCCTCCAGCAGGGTTTACTGTAGTGGGTGGTAGTTCAGATGTGACGCCGGGTAGTGATGCGTCGGTGCAGGTTGGTGGGCCAGTAGGTTCGGTGGTGCTGACAACTAATGAGTTAGCCGCTTGGGTTTCCGCAGCTTCGTTTCCTGTAGGTATTATCAACAACGGTTACTCTTATGCTACTGCGCCTTTAGCGGGTTATACTGCACCATTTGATCCTACCTTGTCGCTCAATCCGTTTACAGTAAGATGGACATTTAATATGAGAACAGCCTCCCTGCCCACAGGTATAGGCAGCGGCACAGACAATGCTGTGGTGGTGCTGGCATGTACAGACCCTAACGTGCATAATGCAGGCAATGGCTATGCTGTAGCTTACAATAATGGTGTGCCGGGTAGTTTGAGGCTTATAAGGTACACAGGTGGACTGTGGGGTACGGTAACTACATTGGCTACATCATCGCCTGTACTAGCCGCACCTACCAACTACGCTAGTGTACGTGTTACTTACAACCCACTGACTAATTTTTGGAGTTTGTTTGTAAGAGACGATGGTGCTACCGCATTTGCCGATCCTGCTATTGGTGGTTTTGTGTTAGAAGGAACTGCTACCGATGCCACCTACACATCTGTAGCTATGTCGCATTTTGGTTTTTATGCTAATTATTCAGTTAGGTATGTGGGGTTGGGGTCTGATGTTTTGAATGCATATTTCGACAACTATACAGTAAGTACGCAATGCCCAGATATAGAGGGCGATCTAAACATATGCAGAGGCTCTACAGGCTTGCTTACGCATCCAGTGCCAGGCGGTGTATGGACTAGTCTCAACCCTAGTGTAGTAACTGTAAATCCGGTGACTGGGGTAATAACAGGTTTGCTGGTAGATACCTGTACCATTATTTATACTAGTAGTACCTGTACTGCAGTAGGGGTAGTAAACGTGATTTCTATTGCCGGGCCGGGTCCCATAACAGGTGTTTTATCACGCTGTGAGGGCGATACAGCAACATTGTATTCTACTACTACCAGCCCAGCAAGCTCTTGGAGTAGCAGCAATACAGCTATTGCCACTATTGGTGCTTTAACGGGGCTTGTAACTGGCGTATCGGCAGGTACTGCTACCATTACATATGAGAATTTGCCGGGATGCAGAAGCACGGCTATAGTCACGGTGAATCCGCAACCGGGTCCAATACTCGGTACGCTGTCGTTGTGTACGGGCAATAGTACCACATTGCTTAATGCATCGACTGGTGGGGTGTGGGCATCTTCTTCGCCTTTGGTGGCATCTGTAGTGAGTGCTACAGGGGTAGTCAGTGCGCTGACTGCAGGTACTTCCACTATATCATATACTTTGCCCGAAGGCTGCTTCAGCACAGCCACTACTACGGTTAATACATCACCATCGGCCATTACTACCACTGCAGCATTTACTGTATGTGTAGGCAATACTGTCCCGCTCAGTTGTGCGCCTGCAGGTGGTACTTGGTCGTTTATCGGAGCTGGTATTATTAATATGGATGTGTTTGGTGTAGTAACAGGATTGAGTGCTGGTACTGCTACTGTATCTTATACAGTGGCATCTGGCTGCCGTAGCACGGTAGTTGTGACGGTGGTAGGTGCAGTAGCCGCTATTACTGGCACCGCAACCATATGCGAGGGGCGCACATCATTACTCAGCAGTGCATCTATAGGCGGTACGTGGAGCAGTAGCGACATAGCAATAGTTACTGTAGATGCTGGAGGATTGGCTACTGGTGTAGCTTCAGGCACTGCTACCATTACTTATTCATTAGGTGTAGGTTGCACAGCAACACGTACTATTACAGTTAACACCTCACCTGCCGTAGTAACAGGAGTAGCAGTGGTATGTGCTGGACAAACAACTGCACTAAGCACTGTAACGCCAGGAGGTACTTGGACCAGCAGTAACAATACCATTGCTACTGTAGATGTGTCTACAGGGGTGGTGACTGGAAATGTGTCAGGTACTGCAACTATAAGTTATGTCATACCGAATGGATGTTTCAGTACAGCAGTAGTTACTGTTAATCCAATACCTACTGTGCCATCAGGTACAGCAACTGTGTGTCAAGGCAGCACCACTACACTCATCTCCACACCAGCAGGTGGCGCATGGAGTAGTAGCGATAATACTATTGCCACTGTAGCAGCCGGTGTCGTGACAGGAGTAACAACAGGTACTGCTACTATTACTTATACCGCTAGTGGCTGCATCAATACTCGCACAGTAACAGTGCTTGCCACTCCCAATGCTATAGGTGGTACACCAACGGTGTGTGTAGGGCTTACTACTACCCTTACTAATACTACACCCGGAGGCACATGGAGCAGCAGTAATACTACTGTAGCATCTGTAGTAGGGGCTACAGGAGTAGTGACTGGCAATGTGGCTGGTGTAGTGAATATCAGTTACACAATAGGTAATGGATGTTTCCGCACTCGATCATTTACCGTCAATCCGTTACCAGCCACTATAGGTGGTCCTTCGTCGGTTTGTCCGGTTTCTACTATTACACTCACCAATACATCGGGTGGCGGCACATGGGCCAGCAGCAACACAGCTATTGCTACAGTGTTGTCAGGCACTGGTGCTGTGACAGGTGTGGCTAGTGGCACTGCTACTATTACTTACACACTGGCTACTGGCTGTATTGCTACTAGAGTAGTTACCGTAATTACAGCTCCAGTTTCTACTATTACACCTATTGGAGATACAGTACTTTGCCCCGGCGATTTTGTAACGCTTACTGGCAGCACAACAGCGGGTGCTACCTATCAGTGGTTTGTGGGTGGTGTGCCAATAACAGGCGCTACAACACCTACCAATATTGTCAATACATCTGGTAGTTATCAGGTGCGTGTCAGCATTGCTACGGGTTGCGCCACCTTGTCTACACCTATGTCAATAACTGTGGCCCCGGCTACGGCCAATATAACAGTGCCTGGCGGCACAACTTCTACGTGTGCAGGTACGCCTATAGTGCTCAATGCCAATACTGGCACAGGTCTTACTTATCAATGGGAGCTGGGTGGTGTGCCTGTAGCGGGTGCTACAGGCAGTAGCTACAGCGCCCTGAGTGCTGGCTCATATGCAGTGCGTGTAACCAATATAGCAGGTTGCTGGGCAGTATCTGCTCCAGTATCTATAATTGTCAACACCTCTCCTTCCAATGTCATCACTGTATCTGGTCCTCTTACTTTTTGTGCAGGCAATACGCTTACTATAAGTGCTGTACCTGCTGCTGGTAATACCTACCAATGGTACAGCACTGCAGGGGCAATAGTAGGTGCTACCAATGTGACTTATGGAGCAACAACCACAGGCGATTATTATGTGGAGATTACCAATGCCACAGGGTGCACTATAGCGTCTGCTATCAGCTCGGTTGTTGTCAATCCATTGCCAGATGTAACTATTACACCCGGAGGACCATTAGTGTTCTGCAGTGGTAGCGGTGTATCGCTCAATGCTGTGCCGGGCTTTAGTTATCAGTGGTACCGCAATGGGGTAGCACTAGCAGGTGCCAATAGTGTTTCTTATGCAGCTACGTCAAGTGGCGGCTACAGAGTACGTGTGGTAAATGCAGCTACTGGTTGTGCTGCTACTACACTTGCCGATACAATAGTGACAGTAATCATAGCACCAAATGCAGTGGCAATTACTCCAGTCAAGTTTTGCTGGGGTGGTAGTGCATTGCTATCTACCAGTGTGTCTGGTTTAGGTAGTGCGTTAGGATATCAATGGTTGTTCAATGGAACACCAATACCAGGTGCTACTGCTCCTAGTTACAGTGCTGGTGCCACAGGCAATTATACATGTGATATCAATGTGCCGGGCAGTTGCTCTGTAATCACTACTGCAGTTGCTGTAACTGAAGTGCCTTTACCAGACCCACCAGTAGCATTTAACGGTACTGCCATGTATACCAGTGGGATGTATGTAAGCTATCAGTGGTACAAAAACCTGATAGCAATACCCGGAGCAACAACTGCTACTACACCAGCTACGGGCAATGGTAACTACAAGGTAGCTGTGACCGATACCAATGGCTGTCAAGCTGTATCTGCTACTTATGTGCTAAGTGGCTGGACAGGACCTACAGATGTGGCTAATGTCAATACTACAGACATTAGCATCTACCCAAACCCTGCCAGTGGCAAGGTGTATATAAACAGTACACAACCAGTAAGAGCGATAGTGAGCAGCATAGACGGAAGAATGCTGCTAGATGTGCCTGCAGCACAGGTTTTAGACCTGAGTACGCTAGCTGATGGTGTGTATATAATAGCTGTGTATGACCAGCAAAACACGTTACTCAAAAATCAAAAATTGGTAAAGACTGCTCAGTAGGTGCTGATGATAATAACGAAACGAGCGGCTAATTCTTTACAGAGTTAGCCGCTCGTTTATAGATGAAATGATATCGTTATTGAACTGTTTCTTTTATTACCATCGCCTCTAGGAATCGAAGCACATCCTTCATTTTTTTCATGCGGTCTACCACCAGCAAGAAGTTTTTGCCTACTTGTTTCAGCTGGGCATTGGTGGTGCGGGTTTGGATGTGCAGTAATATGTGGTTGAATGTCTCTGACTCAAAGTAGGGCGAATCTGGATTGCTGACGAAATACAAGCGCATTTGCTCGTTCTTAATAATGAGCTTTTCAAAGCCTAGTTCGCAAGCCACTGTACGGCAGCGCAGGGTAGTAAAGAGGTCTTCAACCGACGAAGGTATAGGACCAAAACGGTCTTGCAACTCTAGTGCGAATTTGTTCAGTTGTTCTTCTGTTTCCAGATCATCAAGCTGGGTGTACAGCGATAGCCTCTCGGTGATGTTTGCCACATAACTGTCGGGTATCAGTATTTCAAGATCGGTATCTATGGTGCAGTCGCTAACAAAGTCTTTTTTGCGGTCTAGCTCATCTTTGAATACTTCTTTGAAGTCGCTTGTTTTCAACTCGCGCATGGCTTCAGCTAGTATTTTCTGGTACATCTCAAAGCCTATATCGGCTATGAAGCCGCTCTGCTCGCCACCTAGCAGGTTGCCGGCTCCACGAATGTCTAGGTCGCGCATAGATATCTGGAAACCACTACCGAGTTCGCTAAACTGCTCTAGTGTTTGTAGTCGTTTGCGACTATCGCCGGGCAGCAGGCTCATGGGTGGCGCTATGAGGTAACAGAACGCTTTTTTGTTGCTCCTGCCCACACGTCCCCGCAACTGATGCAGATCGCTGAGCCCAAATTGATGAGCATTGTTGATGATGATGGTATTGGCATTGGCTATATCCACACCACTCTCTACGATGTTGGTACAGCACAGTACATCGTACTTGCGCTGTATGAAGTTGTGCAATGCATCTTCCAGTTGGTGTCCTTCCATTTGCCCGTGTGCCATGCCTATATTCAGGTCGGGGCAAAGGTTGCGTATCATGCCAGCCATTTCGGGTAGGCTCTGCACCCTATTGTGTACGAAGAACACCTGTCCTCCCCGCTCTGTTTCGAAGTATATGGCATCTCGTATAGCATATTCGTCAAACACCAGCACCTCTGTGTGTACGGGCTGTCTGTTGGGTGGTGGGGTGTTGATGATGCTGAGATCGCGGGCATTCATCAGTGAAAACTGCAATGTGCGTGGTATAGGTGTAGCCGTGAGAGTAAGTGTGTCTACATTGGCACGCAATTCTCTCAGTTTTTCCTTGGCTCCTACCCCGAATTTCTGCTCCTCATCTATTATCAGTATGCCCAGGTCTTTGAACTTGGCATCTTTGCCCAGCAGGGCATGTGTGCCTATTATGATGTCAATTTTTCCTTCTTCCAGTCGCTTGAAAGTCTCTTTTTTCTCTTTAGCAGATTTGAAACGGTTGATGTAATCTACATTGCAGGGGAAATCTTTCAGTCGCTCTTTGAATGTATTGTAGTGCTGGTAAGCAAGTATGGTAGTAGGCACTAGCACAGCCGCCTGTTTGCTATCGGCAACTGCTTTGAATGCAGCACGTACAGCTATTTCTGTTTTACCAAAGCCCACATCGCCACACACCAGCCTATCCATAGGTGCGGGCGACTCCATGTCGCGCTTCACATCGGCAGTTGCTTTGCCTTGGTCGGGGGTGTCTTCGTAGAAGAACGATGCCTCCAGCTCGGTTTGCATATAACTATCTGTAGTAAACGCAAACCCTTCCGATGCTTTCCTTTTGGCATAAAGCTTTATGAGGTCAGCGGCAATATCTTTTACTTGTTTTTTGGTTTTGTTTTTCAGCTTTTGCCACGCATCGCTACCCAGTTTATTCACTCTAGGTACGGTGCCCTCTTTGCCTGTAAACTTGGTTATTTTGTGTAGCGAGTTGATGTTTACATACAGCACATCGTTGTCGCGGTATATAATGCGAATGGCTTCTTGCATGTTGCCATTCACTTCTATTTTTTGTAGTCCGCTATACACACCTACTCCGTGGTCTATATGGGTTACATAGTCGCCGGGGGCTAGGTCGCGTAGGGCGCGTAGGGTAAGTGCTTTGCCCTTAGAGTAGGCTTGTTTTACATTGTATTTATGATAGCGTTGAAAAATCTGATGATCGGTGTAGCAAATTACTTTTTTGTCGTGGTCTATAAACCCCTTGCTGATAGATGTAGCTACCGGCACAAAAATGATACCTGCATTAAGGTCGTCGAATATGCTGCGGAGACGCTCTAATTGTTTGGGGTTTTCTGCAAAAATGTAGGGTACATATTTGTTGGCTGAGTGTTTTTGCAGATCGCTTATCAGCATGTTGAACTGGCGGTTGAAAACAGGCTGTTCTTCCGTTGCAAACTGAAAGGTGGTGTCTATTTTGTCGCCGGTTATTTTCTCCAGCGAGTGGTTATACCATTCCAGCAGGTGTCTATCTTTTATCTTTTCTTTCCAAGTGCCATCCGTTTCAAAGTCGGCTCTGGATAGTTCTTTCAGCCATTGTTCTTCGTGGTCTATAGCTACTTGCCCGGTATGCATTTTGTCGGGCAGGTCGCTTGCCATTTTTTCTATTCTTCCTATCGTAAAGTTGAAATCCTTTGCCCATATTATAGTGTTGGCAGGCAAAAAATCGAGTAGTGATATTTTTTCTTTGGCTTCAAACTTCGTTTCTATGTTGGGAAGAATAGATACCTGTAGCAGCTTGCGCTCAGATAGTTGAGTTTCGGGGTTGAAGATGCGTATACTATCCACCTCGGTGTCAAACAACTCTATACGATAAGGGTGTTCATTGCCAAAGGAGTATATATCTAGTATGCCACCCCGCATTGCAAATTGGCCTGGCTCATACACAAAATCTTCTCTGCGAAAGCCTAGCGATACAAATCTATCCAGCAGCGCATCTACATCCAGATTTTCGCCCACTTTTATGCTTATCATGTTGTCTGCAAGTGACAAGGGGTTGATAACCTTTTCAAACAAAGCTTCTGGGTAGGTGACCAGTACTTTTTTGTTGGTTTTTTTACCTGTAAACTTTGTCAATGCTTCTGTACGTAACATCACATGGCTACTATGCAGCTCACTAAAGTTGCCACTTCGCTTAAATGAGTCTGGGAAGAAACAAATATCCAGCCCCTTGGTAAGGTGCTCTATATCGTTGTGAAAGTAAGCGGCCTCCTCTCTATCATTCAGTATAAAAACATGATTAGCTTCAGCTATTTGCCATAGTGCAGCTGCTATAAAGTTGACGGAGGACCCTCTAAGATTGTCGAGGTATATTCTTAATTTATGTCCGGGCAATAAACTTCCGGCCGCAATTTGTTTTATGCGGATATCATTCTGGTACAACCCCTGCAACACCTCAAGATTCATCGGGTAGCAAAGGTATGCAAAATAGGCATTGAGGCATGTTGCATAGCTGGTCATTATCTATTTTGTAGATTGGGCTATTGTATTATCAACTACTTTTACTGCTCATACATATGTATATGAAGCATTTACTTCCTGTAGTTTTATTGATAATTATTTTTCTGCCTTCTTGCAGTAGAACCTGGAATCAAAGCGATAAAGACGCGTTTAAGGAAGCCTGTATGGATGATGCCAAAACATGGGTGAACGACCCATCTAAGGCACGTACCTACTGCGATTGTGTGATGATTAAACTAATAGACAAATACCCCGATGTAAATGATGCGCTGGACAATATAGAAGTACTATCCAGAGACCCAGATATTCAGACATGCCGCATACCTATACTTAAATAGAATGTTAGGCGGCTCAGCTAAACAACACATACATTGCCCATGCCCCCAGATAAGCTAGCGCTCCCATGTAGGCAAATTGTATGATGGGATATTTCCAGCTACGGGTTTCGCGCTTCACAATGGCCAGTGTACTCATACATTGCATAGCAAATGCGTAAAATATAAGCAGAGACAAGCCAGTAGCCAGTGTGTATACAGGTGTGCCATCATCCCGTTTTGCATCGCGCATTTTTTCGGTCAGTGTTTTGGTATCTGCGTTGCTGCCACCTACGCTATACAGAGTGGCCATCGTGCCTACAAACACTTCTCTGGCTGCAAAAGAGGTTATAAGTGCAATACCTATCTTCCAGTCATATCCTAATGGGCGAATAATGGGTTCTATAGCATGACCCATTATACCTGCAAAAGAGTTTTCAAGCTTTTCAGTAGCCATTTCATTTTCTACAGCTACTTTGTTTTCAGGCTGTTGTAGCTTTATTGCAGCATATTTTTGTTCCACTGCGTCCATTCTGCTAGGTGGTCCGAAAGCAGCCAGCGCCCATAGTATTATTGAAAGTATTATGATCACCTTTCCTACATCTCTTATAAATATTTTGCCTTTCTCGAGCATGGTAATACCAACGTTTTTCCATCTTGGTGCTCTATAAACGGGCAACTCCATCAAGAAAAAAGTACGCTCTTTGGTTTTCAGTATTATGTCCATAGCCCAAGCCACTATCAGTGCCATAGCAAAGCCAGCCAAATATAGCCCCATCAGTACAAGCCCTTGCAGATTGAATATGCCTAACAATTTGTGGTCTGGTATTACCAGCCCTATGAGCATAGTGTATACAGGTAGGCGGGCAGAGCAGCTCATAAGTGGGGTTACCAGTATGGTTATAAGCCTTTCCTTTCTGTTTTGGATGGTGCGTGCTGCCATTATAGCGGGTACGGCGCATGCCATTCCACTTATAAGTGGCATTACTGACCTGCCATTTAGCCCAGCAGTGCGCATAACTCGGTCTGTAAGAAAACTGATACGAGCCATGTAGCCGCTGTCTTCTAGTATGGTGATGAGCCCAAAGAGAATCATTATCTGCGGTACGAATATGGCTACACCCCCCAGCCCAGCCAGAATACCATTTACCACAAAATCATTGAACATACCTGCGGGTAACGCTCCCCCCAGCCATTGACCTGCTGAAGCAAAGGCCTGTTCAGTCCAGTCCATTGGGTATTGCGCTAGCCAGAAAATAGATTGGAATATTATAAAAAGCACTATGAGTAATATTGCATTGCCCCATATAGGATGTAGTAAGGTTTTGTCTATCCGGTCGCTAATGATCATTTTTTTCAGCGGACTGTCAGTTACAACACATTTTTGAATAACGGTGTCTATTTTTTTGTATCTGAGGATAATCTCCTCAGCCTGTATTTTAGATTTCTGAAAATCCGATTCGCCAAGCAATGCGGCTATTTGTATTCGTTTTGCAGCATTTATGTACTGCAGCCCAGTATAGTTACAGGCAATATGCAATGCAGCATAGGTGCTGTTTTGGTTGCAAATTGTTTTAATCTCCTGCAAATAACCATGGCTCAATGCAGGAAGGGCTATGAAGTCTGGTTGAACTGGTGGTTTGTTGTTATGTATGTCCTCTATACTCTTACGTAGTTGAGTTAATCCCTTATTTTTTCTTGGGTTTATGGGTATTACAGGTACACCCATCATTCTTTGCAGTCCTGCCGTATCTATGGTTATTCCCTTGCTCTTAGCAATATCCATCATAGATAGCGCTATAATAACTGGTGTTTTCAGGTCCATTATTTGCGAGCAAAACAGCAGATTGCGCTTTAGGTTGGCAGCATCAGCTATTACCACTATTAAGTCAGGTCTGTTTTCATTCTCATGATTCAGCAATACCTCATAGGTTACTTGCTCATCCGCACTTTTTGGGTAAAGGCTATATGTGCCAGGCAAATCTATCAGGTCTGCTGTCAGACTATCTGATATGTTAGATACACCTGTTTTTTTATCTACAGTTACACCCGGAAAGTTGCCTACTTTCTGGTTGAGCCCTGTAAGTGCATTAAATAGTGAACTTTTTCCGCTGTTGGGGTTGCCCACCAATGCTATGGTATATTGCCGCTGCATGAATTGTGTGCAAATGTACATAATGTGTAGAGGCATAACACTTGCATATACACAAGAGAGGCTAAAAATTCCGCTTTTTACAAATTTTAGCACAGATTGCGATTATAAGTTCATGTTTATCCTCTTTGTTAAATGTGAACTATGGGAATTTGTAAAATATTGAAGAGATTGAATTGTTTTACTAAAAAGGCGGTAATGAATCAGAATTACTTAATTGTTAAAATATCAATAAGTGTATGTGGTTGTTTATTAGCCTAAAAATGGTCCTTATTCTGAATTTGCTGGTTGTTAACTGGCGGTCATTAACAACTCATTAATGATTATTTTTAATATTTGTAGCACAAGCGTAGTACTTTTGTTCTCCCGTTAGTGTGAGGTATGTATATATATTATGATATATTGTAATGTGTCTATGATGAAAAATGGGTAAAAACGCAAAATATGATATCAAAGTCTACATTGAAAATGGCAATCAGATCTAAGGCATTATTCCTTTTGCCATTGATTATGTTAGGTGCTATTAGCGGTTATTCGCAGCTAGCCATACAATCGTTCAACTCTACTTATACATCTGCTAGTAATGGTAGTACTTATAATGCTAACGGTGCGCAAAATAGCCCATTGGAAAGCAATAGCTATACATACAAATTTGGTACGGCCAGTGGCACAACCAATAACATACTGAATTTTAGTTCGTTTGGTATTGGATCTAGTACGTATGCTTATCGTAATATACCGACGGCTTATGTTAAAATAAGAAGAAATAATAATTCTATAGTGTCTGGTATTAGGCAGTTGTTATGGTATCAAGCTACTACAGATGGATTAAGCCCGACGCTCAATCTCCGCCAGTCTTATCAGGAGAGTATGGAGATAATGTTTAATGGTGCCAGAGGTCTTAATGCCGGTACTGATAATATATTTAATAACTCGGCAGATGGTAATGGTAACAATAACAACATTGAACGTTTCGATTACATTATACCGGGAGGTTATACTATAGTAGCTAATTCACAAGAAGGTTTTATAGTAATGGATAGAGGTGTGCTGAATGCACATGATGGTTTTTGCGTGGCAGGTATCAAAACACTAAATTCTTCACAAAACCCCTCTTCTTATACGTCAGCCCTCAGACTTACATCTAGCAATTATGGTTCAGTCAACCCAATTGCTGTAATGTCATCAGTGGTTATGAGGAAAGATCCCTCAGATAGCAAACTTGAAGTATCCACAACTACTGACGCATCTCAGGGAATAGGAGGTGTGTTTATACGTTTTGCTGACCTAGGCTTACCAAATGGTACAGTTGTTTATGGGTATTCAGTGTTTGCCGCAGATTTTCCATCAGGAGCAGCCGCCTCCAGAATTGTTGATTGGGAAGATGAAAATTATTTCCCTACAGATACCGAACCTGGTGCTGGTGGGCTAGATATGCTAGCAGTATCGGGCGTTTTTCAGTTGTCAAATGCTCTTGCTCCCCTTGCTAATGACGTAACAAAAACTGCAACATGTAACATTACTGGCACCGGTATGATTAGTGTGCCTACTTTGATAGCCACTGACTTGAACAGTGGTGGGTCTATAGCTAGTTTTACAATACTTACATTGCCGTCTGTAGCATCAGGTGTGTTATATTATTACAATGGTTCTTCTTATCTGCCAGTGAGTACTGGTCAGGTTATTACAGTGGCTC
The DNA here is from genome assembly GCA_964601855.1 of uncultured Flavipsychrobacter sp. GTDB lineage: Bacteria > Bacteroidota > Bacteroidia > Chitinophagales > Chitinophagaceae > Nemorincola. The sequence continues at coordinate 13,529 of CAZRPA010000084.1, forward strand.
AGTCGTCAACTCTGAAATTCGACCCAGCTGATGGTTTTAGCGGCGATGCGGTATTCGAATATTTAGCTACCAACAATTTTGGTTTGCTTTCAAACACTGCATATGGCACTATGCCATTCTCTACTGTGCCAGTTGTAAATGCTGGTCCCAATTTGGCAGTCTGTAGTGGGTCTATTACGCCATTATCTGTTACAGGTGCTGCTTCTTATTCATGGAATCCAGGCACAAGCCTTTCATGTGTAAGTTGTGCTAATCCTACTTTTACAGCCGTATCAAACAGAACTTACACTATTACAGGTACCAATCCTGGTGCTGGCTGCGTGAGTTCAACGACGCTTACGGTATCTGTAAATCCATTACCAACAATCAGTGCTGGTTCTGCAGCGAGTATTTGTATAGGGTCGTCAACAACGCTCAACGCTACTGGTGGCACATCATATTCATGGATACCCGCTACGGGCTTGTCTTGTACTACTTGTGCTAGCCCTGTAGCGTCACCTACTACTACCACTACTTATACAGTAACGGGTACAAATGCATTCGGTTGCACTAATAAATCAACAGTAACAATAACCGTAAATTCTTTACCTAGTATCAGTGCTGGATCAAATGTAACCAGATGTGCTGGAGTACCTGCTACGTTATCTGCCTCAGGTGGTGTAAGCTACGTTTGGGCAGCTCATCCTAGTTTGTCTTGTACTTCATGTGCTAGCCCTATTGCTACACCCACAGTTACTACAACTTATACAGTAACAGGTACAGCCTCAAACGGATGTGCCAAAACTGCAACGGTTACTGTCTCTGTAAATGCGTTTCCTACTGTCAGTGCTGGTACTGGAGTAGCAATTTGTACAGGTGGTTCTACCGCACTTACCGCAACTGGAGCTGCTACGTACACATGGTCTCCATCTTCTGGGTTGTCATGTACAAATTGCGCCAACCCTACCTCTAATACTACTGGTAACATTACTTACACTGTAACAGGTACTGCCGCAAATGGTTGCGTAGCTAGTGCTACAGTAGCAGTAACAGTTAATGCATTACCTGACATTAGTGCTGGAAGTAATGTGTCAATTTGCTCAGGATCTAGCACATCGTTAAGTGCATTGGGGGCATCTACATATGTATGGTCTCCGGCTACAGGGTTGTCTTGTACTACCTGTACTAATCCTGTAGCTAGTCCTACAAGTACTACAACGTATACACTTACAGGAACTAGTGCGGCAGGCTGTGTAAGAACCGCTTCTGTAACTGTTACCGTCAATAGCAGACCTACAGTATCAGCCAGTCCAAACACAACTATTTGTACTGGTGGTAGCACATCACTAAGTGGAAGTGGTGCCGCTACTTATGTGTGGTCGCCATCTGCAGGTTTGTCTTGCGTCAATTGTGCTAGCCCCAATGCTAGCCCTTCTAGCACTACTACTTACTCAGTAACAGGTATGAATGCTAGTGGTTGTACCAATACTGCTTCAGTTACAGTAAGTGTAAATCCATCTGCAGCTATCATTACTGGTGCTTCTGGTGTTTGTACTGGTGCATCTACTACGCTTAGTACCACTGCCACGGGCGGAACATGGAGCAGTAGCAACAATACAAAAGCTACGGTTAGTTCTAGTACTGGTTTAGTAACAGGTGTAGCTACAGGAACTGTAGTAATATCATACACATTACCTACTGGCTGTTATGCTACGCGTACTTTGACAGTTAATCCTTCGTTTTCTACTTCTACCGTTGGTGTTAACGCCAGTTGTTTCGGTAGTACTACAGGTTCTATTGATCTGACAGTAGTTGGTGGAACCGCTCCTTTTTCTTATTCTTGGAGTAATGGATTTGTGTTTCAGGATATTTCTTCTTTAGTTGCAGGTACTTACACAGTTAATATTACAGATGCTAAAGGATGTACAGGAACTGCCATACAGACTATTACGCAACCTACACAATTAGTAGTATCTGCTACATCTGCAAATGTTAGCTGCAACGCTGGCACAAATGGCTCAATTGATGTTACCGTATCTGGTGGTACATCTCCATATACTTACTTGTGGAATGGTGGTGCTACTACTCAAGATCGTACAGGACTTGCTGCAGGTACATATAGTGTAACAGTTACTGACGCTAACGGATGTACGGCATCTACTACAAAAACAATAACTCAACCTACAATACTTACTGCTTCATCTACTGCTACTAATGTAAACTGTAATGGTGGTGCTAACGGAACAATAGATCTTACAGTATCAGGCGGTACTACAGCATATATTTACAACTGGAGTAACGGAGCAACGACACAGGATCTCTCAGGACTTGCAGCTGGAGTATATAGCGTAACCGTAACCGACGCTAATGGTTGTACAACCGCAACAACTCAAACTATCACGCAGCCTGCTACCCTTGCAGCGTCTGCAACGTCTACTAATGTAAATTGTAACGGCGGATCTAATGGTTCTATTGATGTAACCATTTCAGGAGGTACAACTCCTTATAGCTATTTGTGGAATGGTGGCTTTACAACCCAAGATCGTACTGGTCTTACAGCAGGGACATACACTGTTACTGTTACAGATGCAAAAGGATGTATAACATCTATTACAAAAACAATTACTCAGCCAGCAACATTGACCGCAACTGCAAGTTCAACTAACGCATTATGTTTTGGTTGTGCCAATGGTACTGGGTCATTAAGCGTAGCCGGTGGTACTACACCATACTCCTACAACTGGAGCAACGGTGCTACAACTCAGAACGTAACTGGTCTGGTAGCTGGTACTTATAGTGTTACAATTACTGATGCTAATAGCTGTAGCACAGTTAAAACGATTACTATTACACAACCTGCATTATTTGTTGCTTCGGTAGTATCTACCAATGTAAACTGTAATGGCGGTGCAAATGGTACAGCAAATCTTAGTGTATCTGGTGGTACTACACCATATACTTACAACTGGAGCAACGGTGCTACTACCCAGAACGTATCTGGTCTGGTAGCTGGTACTTACAGTGTACTGATTACAGATGCCAATGGCTATACATTAACCAAGTCAGCAACAATTACTCAACCTGCTGTACTTACCGCATCATCTACGTCAACTAACGTAAGTTGTAATGGCGGCAACAATGGTACAATTGATTTAAGTGTTACTGGGGGCACTACACCTTACACATATTTATGGAATACAGGGAATACTACTCAAGATCGTTCAGGTCTTGCTGTAGGTACATATAGTGTAACAGTTACAGATGCTAATGGTTGTACTACTACAAACAGCAGAACAATCACTCAGCCCGCAACTTTAAGTGTTTCTGCAATAGCTACTAATGTAAGTTGTAATGCAGGTGCAAATGGCTCTATAGATGTATCAATAACAGGTGGTACATCTCCATATACTTACTTGTGGAATGGTGGTGCTACTACTCAAGATCGTACAGGTCTAACTGCTGGTACATACAGTGTAACAGTTACTGACGCTAACGGTTGTACAGCGTCTACTACAAAAACTATTACTCAACCTTCTACCCTTGCTGCCTCAGCTACATCAACTAACGTTAACTGTAATGGTGGCGCCAACGGTACTATCGACCTTACAGTAACAGGTGGTACTACGGCGTATACATACTATTGGAGCAACGCTGCTACTACCCAAGACCTAAGTGGCTAAGCTGCCGGTACTTATAGTGTAACAGTAACTGATGCTAACGGATGTACAGCAACTGCAAGCAGAACAAT
>CAZRPA010000085.1:0-16810 GCA_964601855.1 uncultured Flavipsychrobacter sp.
GTCCTGATGGCTGGCTACCATCGGGATTGAGGGTGCCAGTGAAGTGAACGTAAAGGGGTGTGCCCGGTGCATTGCTATTGCCCAGTATCTGAGTATTGTCCGTAAGAATCGGATCGATGGGTAATGGCAAAATTGATTTTTTGTTTGATTAGTAATTTTTATAGAAACAAAAATATTGAGGTTGTTGTTGGGTAACAAGCGTAGAAATACGCATTTTTCAGGGTGATATAATGCGTATTTCTACGCTTGATAGTTTGTTTGGAATGATGTAAGTGGTTGTGATTGTTTTATGGACAAAGCCCCCCTCTGCCCCGCCCGTACAAGAGCGCGACGCAAAGCCCGATGCTAGTAGTGCCAATGCTGGTGGCAAAAAAGAAGAAATGGAGTGGTGACTGAGGGGAGGAGATAGTGGTATGGGGCTGGCGTGAATGGAGATTTTTTTATTAAATTCTTGGTTTGGGAAAATCATTAACCTTTATTCAACAACTAAAACATTGATAACTGGCAACTTTTGTTATTTTTGTCGCCTCTCTAAGTAATATATCATGAACTATCGTAAAGTCAATAACCTTGTAGGGTGGATAACGGGTGGAATAGCAGCAATTTTGTACCTCTTCACTATGGAGCGTACTACCAGTTTTTGGGATTGTGGTGAGTTTCTGTCTTGTGCGTACAAACTAGAGGTTGGTCACTCGCCGGGTGCGCCGTTTTTTATGTTGTTGCAGCGCATGTTTGCGTTATTCTCTGGTGGCGAGGCATTGACTGGTGGTCCATCAACCAATGCTGCATTGTTTATCAATGCATTGTCGGCCATAGCTAGTGCATTGAGTATATTATTCTTGTTTTGGACAATAACACACTTTGCAAAAAAGCTGGTAGCTAGTGATACTGCTGAGCCTGATACCCAACAGCTAGTAGCTATAATGGGTGCTGGTGTGGTGGGTGCGCTGGCATGTACGTTCTCAGATACGTTTTGGTTTTCGGCGGTAGAGGCAGAGGTATATGCTACGTCGTCGTTGTTTACTGCATTTACGTTTTGGGCTATGCTGAAGTGGGAGCAAATTGCCGATAACAAACATGCCGACAGGTGGATAGTACTGATTTCGTTCTTGATAGGTTTGTCGGTGTGCGTCCATCTGCTGAACTTGCTGACGATACCTGCGTTGGCTATGATCTACTATTTCAGAAGGTTTAAGGCTACGCCGACGGGTACTATTATAGCGTTTGTGATAGGATGTGTGGTGCTGGGTTTTATACAGTTTGGTGTGATACAGTATATCCCTCGTATTGCTTCTGCATTTGACAGGACATTTACTAATGATTTTGGTGCGTCGTTCGACACTGGTGCTATTGTGTTCCTGTTGCTGTTGTCAGCATTACTGGTATTCTTCTTGTTGTTTGCCAAGAAAAAAGGCTGGTATCTGGTACACACTGGTATGCTGTGTGTGATATTTATCATCATAGGTTATTCGTGTTATTTCACAGCCATCATACGCTCGAGGGCTGATGTGCCGATAGATATGACCAATCCGGACAACCCAATGAGCTTTCTGGATTATGTGAATCGTGAGCAGTTTGGGCAGCAGCCGTTGTTTACTGGTCCGTACTTTACGAGCAGATATACTGGGCTGGATGATAGTAAAAAGATGTATGCCCCTAACAAAGTAGATGGCAAAGACCGCTATGAAGAAGTGGGCAGAAAGGTAGAAGCAAAGTTTGAAAGAGACCCAAGTACGGGTGAAAATCAGAGCCATTTCTTTCCACGTATTTGGGATTATAATAGTGGTAGTCACATTAGTTTCTACCGTAGCTACCTGGGACTGGGCGAAAACGATGAGCCTACTGCGAGAGATAACTTTAGGTTCTTCTTTGGGTATCAGATGAACTGGATGTGGTGGCGTTTCTTTATGTGGAACTTTGCTGGTAGGCAGAATGACGTAGAAGGACAAGGTGACCCACAGCGTGGTAACTGGATATCGGGTATTACGTTTATAGATAAGTTTCGTGGACTGGGAAATACTGACGAAATGGGTGACCTGAGTAAAAACCAGGCGCATAATAAGTTGTACTTATTGCCATTTGCGCTGGGTGTGATGGGATTGATATACCAATTTAACAGGAATAAAAAAGATGGTGTAATAGTACTGACATTGTTCTTCTTTACGGGTGCAGCTATTGGTATCTTCCTGAACATGACACCACTACAGCCACGTGAGCGTGACTACGCTTTTGCGGGTTGTACATACACCTTTACGATATGGATAGGGCTAGGGGTGCTGATGGTGCTGGACTGGCTACGAAAAAGTATGGGCAATGGGGTAGCGGCTGCTTTTGCGGCGGTGGCACTGTGTACTGTGGCTGTGCCAGGACTGATGGCTAAAGAAGAATGGGATGACCATACCCGTGCCAGAAAAACACTGGGTAAGGCGGTGGCATACAATACGCTGTCGTGCTGTGCGCCGAATGCGGTACTGTTTACCTATGGTGACAACCAGACCTACCCACTGTGGTATATACAAGAGGTAGAGGGTTTCCGTAGGGATGTGCGTATCATCAATACAAGCTTGCTGGGTATAGACTGGTATGTAGATCAGCTGAACTACAGGACCAATGATGCTATGCCGGTGCCAATGATATGGAAACGCAAAGACTACATAGGCGATAATCATAACTTTATATCTTATCTGGAGAATCCTAACTTGAAGATACCTAAGGATCAGTATTTTAACCTTACTGACATTTGTAACTTTATGATAAGTACGGATAGGGATAAGATGGCGCAGCGTGGTGATGAACCGGTAAACTATATACCTGTGAAGAACTACTTTGTACCAACTCCGAGCATGGAGGAACTGGTAGCGAGAGGACTGATAGGTGCGGAAGATACTGCGAGGGTACTTACAGGAATGAAGTTTACATTCCCGAAGAACAGTGCTATGAAGAGCGACCTAGCTGTGCTGAACATAATAGCTGCAATAGCTAATGAAGGCTGGAAGCGTCCGTTGTATTTTGATGCAGGTCTGCGCCAGAGCGACTATGTGGGTACGGGTGAGTACATGCGTATGGAAGGTATGGTGTATAGATTGATGCCATTCAGAGTAAATGATTCGGTGCGTATCAATCCGTCGGTGATAGGATCGATAGATACGAAGAAAGGATACAATATGTTTATGAACACCTTTGTGTGGGGTGGGGCAGAGCGCGAAGATGTATATTTTGACGAGCCTAATAGACATGAGCTAATATCTTATAGGATGAATGGATCGTTCCTTGCTAATCAGCTGGCAGTGGAAGGTGAAAACGCTAAAGCACTGCAAGTGCTGGACAAAGTAACCAAAAACATCACTGAACATTCTTACCCTTATGGTTATGACTATTCTGGCTACTTCATATCTGCTGCATACTTCAGAGCGGGAGATAGAAAAAAAGGTGCTGCTATAGCAGACAAAATAGTGAAAAATGCAGAGCAGACTGTGAAGTGGGTAACATCGCTGAGTGATGAAAGCCGTTTTGCGATGACAGATGTGGTAGCTCAGCAGTTTGAGATACTGCAAGGTATAGGTCAGGCTGCATACTCGACTGGAGATACTGTAACTGCTAACCTGCTGCTGGATAAGATGAAGGGTATACTGACCAACCCTAAAGCTAAGGAGCTGATAGAGTCGAGGAGCAGAGGTGGACAGCAACGTGCTGCTGAGGAAGAAGAGTAATAATAGTACTACACATAGGATTATAAATACTAAAGCCCGGAGATTCCGGGCTTTAGTATTTATAACAAGTAAAAAAAGAGATTGGTTATGGATGGAGTTACCAACCACTAGCGAGTACATCGGCGATGTGCAGGGTGCGGATGGGAAGCTTGTGATTGTCTATGTATCCCTGCATGTGCATCATACAAGAAACATCGGTAGTGATAATAAATTTGGCGCCGGTATCTAATGCACTTTTTACTTTTACCTGTGCCATACCTACAGATATAGGTTCGTACTTGACGGCAAATGTGCCACCAAAACCACAGCAGGTTTCGCACTCAGCCATTTCTACCATCTCTAGCCCTGCAACTTTAGCCAGTAGCTTTCGCGGGCCATCTTTTATCCCACACTCGCGCAGGGCACCACAAGCATCGTGGTAGGTAGCTCTGCCATTGAGTGAGGCTCCTATATTGTCTGTTTTGAGGATTTTGGTGATGAATTCGGTAAACTCGAAAGCATTTGACTGTACCTGATTACTGAGGTTGTGTTCGCTACTGTTTTCGAAAAGATTGCCATAACAGTTGCGTATGAAACCAGTGCAAGAGCCGCTGGGGCTAACTATATAGGTGTTTTCTTTGAAGTCATGCAAGAATTTGACGCCTACTGATTTTGCCTCTTCTTGGTATCCGGCATTGTATGCGGGCTGTCCGCAGCAGGTTTGTTTGGTGTTGTAAGTAACGTCGCAACCCAGTTTTTCCAGCACCTTTACCATGTTCATGCCAGTGTGTGGATATAACTGGTCTACAAAACAAGGTATAAATAATTGTACACGCATCAGCGGAGAAAAGTATTTAGAGTAAGTGAATTGTTATGTAAACCTAGCGGAGGGTAGTAGTGGAATAAAGTGGATGCGAAGGTACAAAAGATGTAAATACTATAGGCTGCTATGTTGTAGATTTGCGAGCGGAAACGAAGTATAAGCAAAATTGTAGGCGAAACGGAAATAGAAACTTCAAAATTGTGCTATTTTTATGTTGTTTCTATGTTGCTTTTCGTACCTTTGCAATCCATTTCAAAATTATGGATACCTCAGTAAAAATTTTTTCCGGTACAGGTTCTACTTATCTCGCAGAGCAAATAGCACAGAGTTTCGGAAAATCGCTCGGAGCACTCACCATTCAGAAGTTTAGTGACGGAGAGTTTCAGCCGGTTTTTCAGGAGTCCATCAGGGGCGACTATGTTTTTCTGGTACAATCTACTTTTGCTCCGTCTGATAATCTTATGGAATTGCTGATGATGATAGATGCAGCCCGCAGAGCATCGGCAGGTTACATCACCGCAGTTATTCCATATTTTGGTTTCGCTCGTCAGGACAGAAAAGACAAACCTCGTGTAGCTATTGCATCTAAGCTTGTAGCTAACCTGCTAACCGAAGCAGGTGCAGACAGAGTAATGACGATGGATTTGCATGCTCCACAGATTCAAGGTTTCTTTGATATTCCGGTAGATCATCTTGATTCTTCGGCTATTTTTATCCCATACATTGAAAAGTTGGGGATTGAAAACTTGATTTTTGCTTCTCCGGATGTAGGCAGCACAAATCGTGTACGTGAAGTAGCGAAATACTTTGAAGCAGATATGGTAATATGCGACAAACAACGCAAACGTGCCAATGAAATAGCTGCTATGACTGTAATAGGTGATGTATCGGGCAGAAATGTGGTGCTTATAGATGATATATGCGACACTGCGGGTACATTGTCTAAGTCGGCAAGTATACTTAAAGAGCGTGGTGCGCTGAGTGTGCGTGCATTTTGTACACACCCAGTATTGAGCGGTAATGCCTATGAGAATATAGCTAACTCTGAACTGGTGGAGATGGTAGTATGCGATACAATACCACTGAAGAGACACATTGACAAAATAAAAGTATTGCCAACTGGTGATTTGTTTGCGGTAGCAATTCGTAATACTTTTGAAAATAAATCAATCAGCTCACTGTTTATACATAGCAGAAAGAAATAGGAATAATTCAATATTATCCGCAAGGATTCAATAAGATATAGTAACGACTGTTTAAACAAAAAAATCTGCCCCCCGAATGAAAATGGGGATCCTTTTTTAAAAATCAAATTTCAACGACCGTATGTTGGGCAGATATACGCACGGCGCTGAAAGAGAACAAAACACTACAAATGAAGAGTGTAAAAATTGAAGGAACAAGAAGAAGCGAACTAGGCAAAAAAGCAACACGCCACATTCGTTCTGAGCAACAAGTACCAGCCGTTATATATGGTGGTAAAGAAACAATCCATTTCAGTGCACCTGTTATGGCTTTCCGTACACTAGTGTACACTCCTGAGTTTCAGATAGCTGAAATAGTACTTGATGGTACTACTTACCGCACTATCATGAAAGACATTCAGTTTGATGTAGTAACTGACGAGCTGAACCACATCGACTTTTTGGAGCTGGTAGACGATCGTAAAGTAATAGCTAACTTGCCACTTAACTATACTGGTCAGCCTAAAGGTGTGAAAGATGGTGGTCGTTTGGAGCTAAAAATTAAATCTCTGAAGATTCGTACACTGCCTAAATATTTGAGAGAAAATATTGAGGTAAATATTGAAAACCTGCAACTGCATGGTAACATCCGTGTACAAGATGTAGTAGCAGAAAACATGGAAATCCTTAACTCTCCACGTATTCCTATAGCATCTGTAGTAACTACGCGTGCTCTGCGTCAGGCAGCTGAAACCGAAGCAGCAGCTACAAAAGGTAAAAAATAATCATCAATACAATACTGTTACAATGCGCTCTACATATGTGGGGCGCATTTTTTTTTATGAATAATGGTTCTAAAAAAGGCAGTTGGTTAATTTTATGTTCTTTCTTTTTTGTAGGAATATTCACACAAAAAAACATGCTGTTTTGAAGGGAAGGTGTAATTTTAGCTACGATAATTCACTCAAATTATACTCTTATGTTTTTGCATTTAGGTATTGATAACGCTCCTGATAAAGATGTAACCCACAAAAAACTAGCATTGATAGATGAACAATCATCACCACTGCAACGTATAATGTGGGTGTACGATATTGAAGATCCTGAAAAGCGAACATTTGAGAACAATATCTGCACATTTCATATAGGCAATGGATACTTCTTGAGTGTAGCACACAATCTGAGGATACAATCTGGTTTTTTTAGGTCGATAGATGCTGAATTATATAGAACTGAAATTTTCCCAAAACTAGATGGCTCGCAAAACAGACTGATGGAGCAGTATTTTTACACCGATGAATATGCGAGAAAAAAGTATCTGGTAAACGCAGATCCTATGGCGTTGAATAATATAGCCGCGATACTGAAGCAAAAAAGATTTGATACCAGATGGGTGAGCCTATCGCAGAAGAAAATCTGTAATCCATATCTCATTTTCCAGTTTAAGAATGATAGGTTTTATAATGACCTGCAGGTTACGGATATGTTTCACCCTAGTCAGCGATTATATGACGCTGATGCACAGAAGCACACTTTCCTATTGCCGGTGGAACTGGTAGAGGCGTTTTATGGAGAGGATATTGCACTGTATAGAATAATAGATACACCTATGGATATCATAGACAAGATACCCACTGTTGATGTAGACTACAGCTTTATAGAAGAAGATGCAGTGAAGATGTATTGTTTGCAAAGTTCGCCAAGCGGACCCACAGGTAGGCTACTTAATGAGGCGTATATGGAGGGAATGCTCGATCATTTTGGGATATTTCAAGATGATGTAGGGGGTAATTACTTGTTTGAAGGATATAGATATTTGATTAAAGGCTATTTTAGGTTCGGGTCGTCTGGTGCTCCGTATCTGATTTATAATGCTGATACTGGAAAATATGTGGCTAATGCTGTACAAAGTGAAGCAAGTGGCATACAATTATCTATAAAAAATGATAGAGAGGGTAACTTTCAGTATATTAATGCAATAGCATCACCTCTGTATATTATAAAAGAGCGATTGCAAAAACATCTATTGGCTATATAGAAGGAAATGCTGTTATGGGAAAGATTCTAAATCCCTGTTAATTAGTAAGAATCACCTTTGGGGTAACAAAGTGATTGCTTTCATTGCCAGCCTGGTCTACAACGTATACCTCAAAGGAGGTAGTGTCGCCGGTAGCCATGTGTAGGCTATCTGTGCGTGGTAGTAATATATAGGGAGTGAAATAGAAATAACAAGTGCCAATAAATCCTTTTTCAGGGTCTTTTATGCTTCCATCTATCAATGGAAAGAAGTAGCCAGCATAGCCAGTATCGAATCTGAAATCTTTGATGTAAATGTCGAATTTATCACCATTTTGGGGATTGCCCAGATCTGCATTACCATCCTCGATAGTAAACTGCATTTCGCAAGTGTCTTGATTGATGGTGATATAGGGTGGTCCGAAGGATATTAATCCAATCTTAGGTATCTTTGACAAGTTATTTGTTTGGCACGAGCTTAAGACAAAAACCACCAATAAAAGCAGCAATACACCACGAATATTCATACAATCAAAGTTAAATAAAGTGCCTCATAACGCAGCGTTAATAAATACTGAATCTATACTTAACGCTACTACAACCAATTTTGGTATGTTAGCACTCTCGGTTTTTAGGTATCAGTATACTCATAATACCATATACCGTCAGTATTGCAATGCCATGCATGTAGATGCAGAGAAAGTAGATGATGTAAAGAAGATACCTTTCTTGCCTATTTCGTTCTTCAAGTCACATACTGTGCTATGTAACCCGTACACGACTGCTGACACCAACTTGGTTTTTGAGAGTAGTGGTACTACTGGCGAAAACAATTCAAAACACTACGTGGCAGATGAAGCAGTGTACCAGAAGTCATTGATGTTGGGGTTCTCAAACGTATATGGTGCCCCCTCCGAATACGCTATTCTGGCATTACTACCATCGTACCTAGAGCGAAAAAATGCATCGCTGGTATATATGGCAAATGAACTGATGAAGGCGAGCGGTAATAAAAGCAATGGATTTTATATAAATGAATGGGAGCAACTAAGTAGCAGATTGATAAGCCTGCAAGCAATTGGTGAAAAAATACTACTGATAGGTGTCACCTTTGCATTGCTAGATTTTGCTGAGGCTTACCCTATGACGCTGACCAATACTATAGTAATGGAAACAGGAGGTATGAAGGGCAGGAAAAAAGAAATGACTCGACAGGAAGTGCATGATATACTGAAAAAGCAATGGGGGTTAGATGCTGTACACTCAGAGTATGGGATGACGGAGCTACTATCGCAAGCATATGCAGTGAGTGATGGGATATACACACCATCGGCAACAATGAAGGTTATGGTAAGAGAAATGAATGATCCGCTAGATGTAGCAGAAGCGGGTAGTGGATTACTTAATGTTATAGACCTTGCGAATATTCATTCTTGTTCGTTTATAGCCACTGATGACATAGCTACAGTATATAATGATGGTACTTTTGAGGTGCTGGGTAGGGCAGATCACACTGCTTTGCGTGGTTGTAGTCTTATGGCTGTTTAATGTACTTTCACTGTATAATTATTCGTTGTTTTCTTGTGTTCTGTAACGGATAGTTGTTCTCTTTTCTACTATTGTAGTACTTTCGCATCATGATTTTTGATTTGCCGGTTACTGGCGAAAAAGTAAAGCCGCAACAGGTTACAGCATTGCATTTATTTAGTGGGCTTGCCTTTATAGGCACTGGCGCTATAATATGTATTTATAACTACGAAATACCTGAGTGGGGTGCAGCCATATTGGTAGCGGGGATATTGCTAGTATGGCTTACTATTTTTAGAAATAAGTGGATTACACTCAAACACATTAACCGTTATGTAAGACTGGCAGAGCTGCTAGTGTCTGTGGCTATAGCTACACTTTCGTTTTATGAGCAGTGGAAGTTTCCTGCTGGTATATTCAGTGTATTATCGGCAGCAGTAATCTTTTCTTTGTATTGGGAACGTGATGCGGGACAGCAGTTGTATGTACACATTGACGAGCAAGGTGTGCGAATGCCGATAACATCACGTAGGAGATTTATAGCATGGCACGAAATAGAGCAAATAATGCTAAAGTATGGAGTGTTGTCGGTAGATTGTTTAGACAATAAACTTGTGCAGGTAGATGTATCTGGTAATACAATAGTTGAAAGCGATTTCAACCTGTTTTGCAAGCAACAGGTAGATAACAATAAAGATAAACGTGTTAAAAACGATTGGTAAAACATTCGTTGAGACTGTTTTATATATTGAAGCGTCTTTTGCGCCACAATACTAACCTATCCTGTAAGTGTATAATATCTCTATCTCAATTTTCTAGAGTATGGTTATCTAATTTATAAAATAGTATTACTTTAGCGGCTGTAAATCCGGTTTATTTATCCTGTATTAATAGACAGGAGTTTTTGCAAGAATACATTAATATAGTTTATACAATAAAAACATGCATATCAGGATTGTATTGCCGGCTTACAATGAAGCAGAGTCATTGCCACCACTGCTGAAAAGAATTAACGATGCTTACAATCTGTATAAGTGGGACGCTAGTGTGCTGGTAGTAAATGATGGTAGCAAGGACGATACATTAAACATAGCTAGGAATTTTCAGTCTGACATACCTATTGAGGCATTGGACATACAACCCAATAAGGGGCTGGCAAATGCCATAGATACTGGTATGCGTCATGCTATAAAGGGATTGAAAGACACGGATATTGTTGTTACATTAGATGCAGATGATAGCCAAACTCCGTTTTTGATACAACGTATGGCGCAGCAGATAGCTGAAGGTAGCGACCTAGTAATAGCATCGCGTTATCAGCCAGGTGCAAGGATAAAAGGGCTTAAAAAGTCGAGGAAATTCTTTAGCTGGGCAGCTGGCTTGTTGTTTCGTGTGTTTGTGGGCTTCGAGGGTATAAAAGATTATACATGTGGTTTCAGGGCATACAGAGTAGATATGCTGCGTAAAACCATTAACTATTATGGCGATAAGTTCATTACTCAAAAGGGTTTTGGGTGTATGGTGGAGGTGCTGCTAAAAGTAGCAGGACAAAGTGCTACAATGAATGAGGTGCCTATGATACTGAGATATGACCTAAAACAAGGCGAATCGAAGATGAACGTACAAAAAACAATGAAACAAACACTGAAACTACTGCTTGATTACAAAACTGGCAGACTCAACCCCTAGTGCTTTATACAAGGCGAAACTATGCTAAACAGCAACACCCCAAAAACCATTAATCTTTTAGTACTGTTTGCATGCATATTGCTTGTTTTGTTATTGCCATTCAAAAAAGAAGTATGGTATGACGAAACAATATCAATGATGTGCAGTAAAGGAGTAAATTCCAATGCTCCTGTAGACATACCAGACTCTGTTATTTTCAGTTCAGCACAATTACAACAATTAAATACATTGCCAAATGTGTTTACTGCTACTGTAGTAGACAACTCCAACAGTTTTTTGTATAATGTTTGTTTGCATTGGTTCACCCTAGCATTTGGTAATTCTCTGCATACTTATGTTTTGTTATCTCTGATCTTAGGAGTATTAACGTTATTGGTTGTTTATCTTTTATCGGTGTCGTTGCTGGGCAACAATCTGTTTGTGTCACTTGTAGTGGTGCTGCTATATACAGATGTTGACTTTTTAGGGATGAGTCATGAGATAAGGGCATACATCATGGGTATGATGTTGTCGGCACTTGCAGGTCTTAGTTTTTTCAGATACATAAATGGAAGCACAAAGCCTATCAATTTGTTTTTAACGGCTCTATTGTCGGTAGCGGCAATACTAACCCACTTTTTGAGTGTGTACATAGTGCTTGTTTTTGTTTTTTCATTGTTGGTTATTTACAAAAAAGAGTTTTTTACTCTACGCAATATGGTGGCATTAGTGTTGCCTGTACTGCTTATTGCTATTTTCTTTTATTTTTCCATTTCTGGTATTCAGGTGATGAATACTCAGAACGCAAAAATTAAAGCGAAATTTATTTCTGAAGGATTTAGCTATATAAAAGTATTGATAGGCACCCTCAAGTTCTTATCATTAAATTTCAAACTTACTTTTCCTGCCTTTATTAATGAAAATGCAGTAATAATAGTTTCAGCATTATCGGTTCTATTGCTGTATGTAGCTGCAGTAAGATATGCTACTAGTAATGTTGTAAGAAGAAATCTACATTTACTATTCTTATTGGGTAGTAGTAGTAGTTTGTTTTTAGCTATGTTATGTATCAAGTCTGGTCATTATACAGCTTTGTATTACAGGTATCACTCTTTTTCTGTACCTTTTAGTATATTATTTGTAGCATATGCGCTATGGGTGTTATGGAATAGGTATAAATTGTATCATTTCAGACTGGCGGGTATAATAGCTGTTTTTTTGCTTCCAAGCATAGGGTATTATATAATAGCTGTAAAGACGCACAATGCGCAATTGTCATACAACCATATTAACATAGCGGCGGAAATAGTAAAAAATAATGTAACCGAAATAGAGGTGCCACTATGGGAAGATGCCTACCTGATACACAGTGTATTGCCAGCAAATTACAAAGTAGATTATGTACAGAACAAACTAAGTACTTACTTTACACTTCAGTCAGCCAGAGGATCTATTAAAATACAGAAGCTGGCAAAGAACAATTAATATACAGCATGAAAAAAGTCATAGTTTTTTTAGGTACCAGACCAGAAGCCATAAAGTTAGCACCTGTAATAGAGGCGTTAACCAATAATGCCCATTTCAATACTTTGGTTTGCTCTACGGGTCAACATAAAGAAATGCTCAAGCAGGTTATTGATTTCTTTAATATACCTGTTCATTTCACACTAGATGTGATGGAGCCTAATCAGAAACTTGCTGAACTTACTGCTAAAATACTGGTGAAAGTAAATACGCTGTTGCTGGAAGAACAACCAGATTACATAATAGTGCAGGGAGATACAACAACCTCTTTTGCGGCAGCATTAGCTGCATTTTACAATAAAATAAAGGTGCTGCATGTAGAAGCAGGATTGAGGACACACAACAGATTTTCTCCTTTTCCGGAAGAGATTAATCGCGTATTCACTACACAGATTACTGATTTTCACTACCCACCTACAGAGCTGTCTCAGCAAAATCTGATAAATGAGGGTGTGCCTACCGAAAAAATACTTATTACTGGCAATACGGTAATAGATGCGCTGTTTATGGGGCTGAAAAAAATAGAAAATTCGATACCTGCTGGTATCGTAGAAAATTCGTTGCAGCACTTGAAGGATTATATACTGGTAACGATGCATCGCCGAGAAAATCATGGCGATGGTATACGTAATATTTGCAATGCAATAAACAGAATTACTAATGATACAGGTGTGCCTGTAATTTTCCCCGTACATCTCAATCCTAATGTGAAAGATGATGTGCATGAAATATTGGGCAACAATCCGTTAGTGCATCTTACTTCACCTTTTGCTTATCCTGAGTTTTTGTGGTTATTGCACAATTCGCGTATTATACTTACCGATAGTGGGGGAGTGCAGGAAGAGGCGCCATCGCTGGGTAAACCAGTATTGCTGCTAAGAGATACTACTGAGCGACCAGAAGCTATGCATGCTGGAACAGTGATAAAAACTGGAAGTGACACCGAACTTATATACAAAGAAGCTGTGAAATTGCTTACAGACAAAGAAGCCTACGATGCCATGTCTGGCATATCCAATCCGTATGGTGATGGACATGCCTCGCAGAGAATAGTTGATTCTATGATAGCTTTGGGTTAAAGGAAGACCATCATCACGAATTGTTATTTTCCTGTATTGAGTGCAGTGCTACTCTATTGCCTTCAGTGTCTAGGAAAACTGCCATATAACCATGTTCTGGTGAGATTTCAGTTTGGGGAACTAGTATAGTGCCTCCGGCTGTTTCGATTTTGTCTATAATTATTTGTATGTCTGGGTTGGCATTGAGGTATACCATGGGTCCGTGTGTGGAGGAAGGTATGTAAAAATCGTCATTGTGTACCAATGCACCTCCGATGTTCATAGGGTCTGATATAGGGAACATTCTCATTTGCAGATTATCGAAGTTGAGCGGTATCATTTTGATGTCAAAAATTGTTTCATAAAATTTCTGAGCACGTTCAATATCGGAGGTTGGAATTTCGAACCAACTGATTGCATTTTTGAATATCATGCTATCGAAATTAGCAAAAAATATGAAAATGCACACAGATTTTGGTGAACGTGTAAGCAACTCAAAGCCTGATCAGAATTTATAGTCAAAAAACCTGTATAAGTTGCTAAAGATTAGTTACTTTTATGGCAGATTTATCACTGCCAACTTGATGGGAAAGTGCATGTAATCTGTTTTAAAACTAAAGCATTATGAAAAAAATATTGTCTATAGCGGTTGGTGCCACCTTAGTGGTAGCAGGTTGTGTAAAGCAAAAAGACGTAGATTTCAAAAACCTATCAATAGACAATTGGCAGCCAGACTGGGCGTTGCCAATTCTCAATTCTAATTTGACCCTAAAAAATGTGGTGAAGACAGGCACTGTGGTGTCTGAAAATGAAGAAGGGCTCTACTCATTGCATTATTCTAGCAGTTTGTTTTCGGCCAAGGCTTCTGATTATATCAATATTCCAAATCAGAACTATAATTCTCCAAATATAACACTCACATTTCCTCAAAGTTCTCTTTCTTTTACTGGAAGTGTCAATGATTCATTTTCCAATTCATTTACATATACAGACCCTAGTGGTGCACAGTTGGAACATATTTCAGTAAAGTCAGGTAATATTAATCTTAACCTTACTTCTACTTTCAGCCAGAACGTTACAGCTATTGTTACTTTTCCTACAGTGCTAAATGGTAGTACACCTTTACAAATATCTACCAACATCATTTATCCTGCTACAACCAGTAGTGCTTCTGCTAATTTAGCCGGATATACTTTTGACCTGACTAATGGTGGTGCTGCAAAAAATGTACTACCATATAAAGTGAGGTTTACCCTTACGGGTACCGGTCAGCCGATAGCTCCCAGCAATAATATAGCTGTCAACGTAACAACTACTGATGTTCAGTTTAGCTTCATAGATGGTTTCTTAGGTACTTACAACATACCAATACCATCTGATACGATAGAAATAGGGGTGTTTGACAATACGCTATCTGCTAATATATTTATAAGAAATCCGAAAATTCACCTCAACTTCCGCAATTCTTTTGGTTTAGGAGTATCTGCAAAATTTGATAATTTGTTTGGTCTTACAAACAAAGGGGACAGAGTAAATATGGCCTTAAGCCCAGTATCGGTAAATGGTGCAACATCTCCTGGCCAAACTGCTACATCAGTATACACAATAGATAGTACCAACAGTACCGTACAGAATCTGTTTAACCCTGCACCTAACGTAGTAATATATAATGGTACTGTAATGATTAACCCAACTGGTACTACACCTGTGCGTAGCTTTGTAGCAGATACCAGTACTATATCATTAACAGCAGATGCAGAATTGCCTGCTTGGTTTAAAATCATAGATTTTGCATTGCAAGACACCAGTAATATGTTGTTGCCAGAAGATACTAGTTTGTTACAAAAAGCTGAATTCAAACTGCTGATGGACAATGCATTCCCGCTTTATGGCAGTGTGCAGTTATACTTTGCAGATGAGAATTACAACTTTATAGATTCACTTGTACCTACAACAGCAGACATTGTAGCACAGGCACCAGTAGATGGAGATGGTAAGGTAACAGGTCGTGCCTCGGCTGTTACTACGTTTACAATGGAAAAAGCTGAGTACAATGCTATGGCACCAAGGGTAAGATATGCGGTGGTAAGAGCCAGATTGAAAACAAGTGGCAACAGTACTATCAAAATATTGTCTTCTAATAATCTGATTGTCAAATTGGCTTTCCGATTTAAATTAAATGTTTCTTCAACTGACCTTTGATTCGCACATCTATGAGAAATAAATTTTTAGTAATATTATCTTGTTTGCCTTTGTTGTCAACGGCGCAGGAGTCATATACCATGAAGTTTTTGCCACAGTTGCATCAGTCGCAGTGGTATAATGCTACTAATCAAACCGATGCTGAAATTTCGGTAGGATTGCCGGTGATATCGGGGGTGTCATTTTATATATATAATTCTGGTTTTACGTACAATAGCCTTTTTAATAGGGTGAATGATTCTACACTGAGTATTAATCCGGGTAGTTTCATAGACAAACTAAAGAATAAAAACATCGTTGCTTTTGGTGCAGATGTTTCTTTGTTGTCGTTCAATGTTTCAAAGAAGGATTTTAGTTATGGTTTTTCTGTTTCGGACAAAGCTGATTTGAGGTTTTCTTACCCCAAAGACCTGTTTAAGTTTGCATGGTATGGTAATGGTGCCTATATAGGGCAGACATTGAATATTGGGGATTTTGGTTTACAAGCTTCTTGGTATAGAGAATATGCGCTACATGGTACAAAAAACTATAAAAAATGGACTTTTGGTGCTAGCCCTAAATTGTTGTTTGGTAAAACAAATATCAATGTAAAGGAAGCTAGTTTGAAATTGTATACCGCACCAGATTATTACGCACTGACTGCAGATGCTAATGTAAATGTGCAAACAAGTGGGTTTGCAGATAGTGCGGACCGTGCTGCTGGCAATATGAGCTTTCCTGGGTATGCATTTAACACACGGAATGCTGGTTTGGCAATAGACCTTGGTGCTAAGTATCAGATTAATGATGAAATAGATGTAGCTGGTGGTATCAATAATTTGGGTTACATCAATTGGAAGAGCAATATTCATAATTATTCTACAGGCAACAAATCATTTACTTTCGAAGGTTTTAGTTTAGACAACCTTTTTCAGGGTGACACTGATTTTATATCTACCGATCAGTATCTTGATTCTATGAAAGACCTATTGGAGTTTGAAAAAACTACTGGTTCTTACAGAACTACGCTACCAGTAGAGTTTTATTTGATAGGTAATTACCGTGTTAATCCTTTTCATGCTTTTGGCGGTCAGCTAAGTACACAGAAGTTTGCGAGAAAGATGGTAGTGGCTGCAACAC
>CAZRPA010000086.1:0-12723 GCA_964601855.1 uncultured Flavipsychrobacter sp.
TAGGCTCAGATGGTTACCGTCAGGCTAGTGGGATATTAAAAAGCCGCATGTCTTATTACAAAAACACTAGCACACCCGGTAATGCTTCCTTCACTTTACAAACCACAGACTTTATTAACATAAGCATACACAATTTTCAAGGTGCTGCACCGGCAGTAGGCGATGTAGATGGCGATGGCAGAGCAGACTTAGTAGTGGGGCATACAGATGGAACGCTCACATACTTCAAGAACAATGCTGCCAGCGATGGACTCCAACCTGATTGGCAATTGACTCAGTTGCAATTGCAAGACCTCTCAGGGGCTGTAATAAACGTGGGTGGATTTGCAGCGCCATTTATATATGACATAGATAAAGACGGTAAAAAAGACCTAATTATAGGTAATATATACGGATTTATACAGTACTACCGAAACGAAAGTACTACTCCGGGTACAATTAGACTAAAACTAATAAAAACAAAGTTAGGTTTGGCAAAAGCAGATCCTACTCAGAATTTTGGTAATTACTCCACACCCTTTATTGGCAAGTTAGACCCTACCGGTACTGAGTATCTATTGATGGGTAGTAATTCGGGCAATGTTTATCAATACACTGGTTTTCAGACCGGCGACACTGCTGCCACGTATACATTACTAGATGGTAGTTATTCTTATATCGACTCCACTTATAGTATGTACAATCATCCAGGTACTTATTATGGTATCTATGGCAATCGCCGCTCTGCTTTGACTGTAGGAGATATAGACGGTAGTGGTAGCTATTCTATGATAAAAGGCAATATAAAAGGTGGATTGGAATTTTATAAGCGCAAGGTTTATGAGATAGGTGTAACCGATGTTGCAGCAGAGGGTAGTATTTTGGTTTATCCAAATCCTACAAAAGATGTATTGGCACTGTCTTGGAGTAACATAATAGGTAATGAAGTAAATGTGATGATAACCGATATTTCGGGCAGGGTAGTGCAGCGGCACAATATGCCATCACTTCTTGGTCACACTCAACTTTCAGTATCAGGCTTGTCAGCAGGTTTATATATATGTATAGTGGAAAGTGCAGGCAGCAAATATTATACTAAGTTTACTGTAATACAATAGCCTAATGTAAAGCACAAAACCCACTTTTGGTATATGACTGCTTGTTATATAATAACAAGCCTTTACCAATATTTGGCTTATGAGATAAGCTATTATAACTACCTTTGCAGACGCATAAAAGAGATGCTACTAATCAATGGAAAAAAATTATAGGGCCATCCTGCTCACCATTCTTACACTATCTGTTTTTACACTGGTAATTGTAGAGTTGACGGGTGTGAGTCGCAACTCACTTTTCAAAACGTTCAGAGGTGGGGGAGAAGGTATATTTTACAGTAAAGATGGCGAAGTGTACAGAGGGGAAATTTTCCCAGAGCAAACACTTACCCGCAGTCAGCGTGTAGCTCAAATGCCCAAAACAACCATGCAGTTTTATGAAACAAAATATAATTTTGGAAAGCAGCCAGAAGGTAAAGTTCTAAAGCACACTTTTCGTTTCAAAAATACAGGTTTTCATCCGTTGATGATAGCCAAAACTGACGTTACATGCGGGTGTACAGTGCCTAATTTTCAGGAAGAGCCTGTAGCACCAGGTAGTGATGGTGAATTAACAGTTGTGTTTAATAGTTCTGGAAAATCAGGTTTTCAGCAAAAAAACATTATTGTTCACGCCAATACTTTACCAGAAGCAGTGTCAATAGGAATAGAGGCAGATATAAATTGATAAAATGGAAAGTGTAGTGTCATCACCTGTGCGCAGTATCAGGCATTATTTATCGTTAGTCAAGTTTAGTCACACCATTTTCGCAATGCCATTTGCGCTTATTGGTTTCACGATGGGTTATTTGGAATATACCAAGGTAAATTCTGGTGTGCGCTTCGATTGGACTTTGCTGGTGAAGATAGTACTATGTATGGTGTTTGCCCGTAGTGCAGCTATGGCATTCAATCGTTACCTAGATCGTAGGTTCGATGCCCTTAATCCGCGTACTGCACAGCGCGAAATACCAGCAGGAGTTATCAAGCCAAATCAGGCTCTTGCATTTACCATCATCAATTGCGTATTGTTTGTTGTTACAACTTGGTTTATCAATCCTGCCTGTTTTCAATTGTCATTTGTTGCTCTTTTTGTAGTGTTGTTTTACAGTTACACTAAGCGATTCACTGCTTTGTGTCATATTGTTTTGGGTGTAGGATTATCGTTGTCGCCTATAGGTTCCTATCTTGCTGTTACAGGCCAGTTTGCATTACTTCCCTTGTTGTTTTCATTCGCTGTTGTTACATGGGTTTCTGGTTTTGATATCATTTATGCCCTCCAAGATGAACATTTCGATAGGTCTAATAAATTACATTCTATTCCTGCTGCCATTGGTACCCGTAACTCATTATTGGTTTCTACAGTGTTACATATTCTATCAGCCGGTTTTGTATTCTGGGCAGGTTTTTTGGGCCATTTCAGCATCATATATTGGATAGGAGCTGTTTTTTATGCAGCATTGTTGGTTTACCAGCATTTGTTAGTGAAGCCCAATGACCTCAGCAAAGTAGGTATAGCATTTGCCAATACAAATGGTATAGCCAGTGTAGTATTTGCATGTTTTACAATTGCAGCTATGATAATTGCTAGAATATAAACAGTATTACTCTATCAGTTCTGAAGTTTCACAATATATTTAGTTTATTTCCGTTCCTGTTTCAGGACATTTATCAACTTCTTACGCTAATGATATTTAATAGAATCTCGTTGCTAATTACGTTTTTTACAGTTAGCTCGCTTTCTGTATTTGCTCAGAAATTGCCTATAGGTAGTTGGAGGTCATATCTACCTTATAAATCGTCGATAGGAGTAGCGACAGATGGTAAGTCGATATTTTCAATATCTAATCAGTCCTTCTCCGTCTATAATTCACTCACCGAGCAATTAGATGCATACACCAAGGTTGAAGGTATGTCTGACATCGGGATGCAATGTTTAGCTTATGACGCTACTACTGGAAGAACAATTCTTGTGTACAATAACGGTAATATAGACATTTTTAAGGATAATACATTTTATAACTTGCCAGAGCTAAAAATAAAAACAATAGCTGGTGATAAAACTGTTTATAGTGTTTATACCCTTAATGGATATGCCTATCTTTCGTCTACACTAGGCATTATAGTAGTGGATATGGAAAACGTAAGTGTTAAGGAAACTTACGATTTCATTTTAGATAAACGTACTATACCTGTAAAAGGAGTTGTAGCAAGAAAAGACTCATTGTATGCTATAGCAGGTAAGGGTATATATAGGGCAAATATTAATAGTAATGAGTTGCAGAATTTCCAAATTTGGAAGAACGTTGACACGTCTTATACTTATACAGCTATTTGTTTGATGAATAACGAAGTATATGTATCTACAAACAACTCAGTGTTTCGTATCTCAGATACCGGTATGGTGACAACGTATACTACTGGACGCTCAATTGTGCATTTAGATGCCAGTGACTCTAATTTGTACATTTCTGAATACAATGATACTTCGTTTAATGGCTTTGTGAGTATTTTAAATACTTCAGGTAATGTATCTGACTCAATAGTAATGAATAGTATGAGGCCCAGACAAGTGGTACAGACTTTAGACAAAAGATACTGGATTGCAGAGGAATTTGCTGGATTGCTACGCTTTAATGAAAAAAGAGAATTTGGTTATTATACCCCACCTGGACCACTCAATGCGAATTCATTTGATATATATGCCAATAATGGCAGTTTATGGGTGGCGCATGGCGGATACACAGATAAATATCTCTCTGCAAACAATCCATCCGGTATTTGCAATTACAAGGATGAAAAATGGAAGTATTATTTCAGAGGTGTTTTCAGACCTTTTGACACACTATCAGATTTTTCTTTCATAACCAGAGATGAAGCAAATGGTACTTCTTATATGGGGTCTTTCCAATATGGGGTATATGAGCTTAAAGCAGACGGTACTGGTATGCTGTACAATAGAAATGTAATTTATGATCCTAGTGCTTCTATTGGGAGTGGTTTTACTCAAATTGTTGGGTTGGCGCTTGATAGCAAAAAGAATTTATGGTCATCTACTATGTTTACATTCAATCAGTTGTATGTCAAAACACCAGAAAATGAATGGTACAAGTTCAAAGTGCCTGGCGCTCAATACGGAGGTAATTTGGTAATAGACGATAACGACCAGATATGGATGGTAGGTAATGATGGTGGTGGTTTGTCAGTATATAATACTAATGGTACTATTGCTGACAGGTCTGATGATGCAACCTATCATCTCAGTACCGGAAAAACCTTTGGTAATTTGCCTTCTAATTCGGTCAATTGTTTGGCTAAAGACAAGAACAACAATATATGGGTTGGTACTGCCAATGGTATTGGAATAGTAAATAATTGTACTCCTCCCTTTACACAGCAGGCTCCTTGCGATGCTGAGATACCAGTTGTGCAATATGACGAATATGCAGGATTTTTGTTTGCCGGCAACAATGTACGCACTATAGCAGTAGATGGTGCAAATAGAAAATGGGTAGGCACGGACGACGGCGTATGGTTGCTATCGCCTGATGCAGGCAGCATAGTTTATCGTTTCACTGTTGATAATAGTCCGTTACCTTCAAATAGGATTCAGAAAATTTCAATAGACGGTATAACTGGAGAGGTTTATATAGGTACTGAGCAGGGGTTGATGAGTTTTCGCAGCACCGCTACAGAAGGAGGTACAAAAAATGAAGATGTGTTAGTTTTTCCTAATCCTGTACCATCTGGTTATTCTGGTACCATAGCCATAAAAGGGCTTGTAGCCAATGCTGATGTACGTATTACTGACATTAATGGTCAATTAGTTTATCGTACCAAAGCATTGGGCGGACAAGCAGTCTGGAATGGTCTGGACTATAAAGGTCATAGACCACAGAGTGGTGTGTACCTGATATTTTCATCTGACACTCAGGGTGAAGAGACGCATACTGGGAAAGTAGTTTTTCTAAAATAAAATATGCTCCAGAAAACTAATGGTATCGTATTGCGGTCGGTGAAGTATGGCGAAACGAGCCTGATAGTTACTTTGTTTACTTCTTCTTTTGGTATACAAGCCTACATGGTGCAAGGTGTACGTAGCGCGAAGGCTAGTCGTAGTAGGTCCAGCTATTTCCAGCCTGGTACCTTGCTGGAAATGGTAGTGTACATGCAGACTAATAAAAACATGCAACGTATACGTGAGTTTCAAGCATCATATATCTATACCTCTGTGCAAGAGGACGTAGTAAAAAACAGTATTGTACTCTTTTCAGCGGAGTTTATGCTGAGATTGCTTCCAGAGCATGCACCTCTCACAGATTTGTTTGAGTTTGCTCAACGATATTTTATTGCCTTAGATACATTAAGTACTAGAGATGTTGCAAATTTTCCGTTATACTTCATGATACAAAGTAGCCGCCTTCTGGGATACGAACTTAAAGGTGGTTACAGTACTAGTACGCCATATTTAGACAGAGAGGAAGGTGGTTTTTCAGTATATCCACCAGTAGTGCCACCTTACACTACCGATGATGATGCGCAGGCGCTAGGAGCATTGTTGCTGGCTGAGCATTACGAAGAAGTAACGGCAGTGCAAATGAATAGCGAAATGAGATTAAGACTCATAGATTGGTATATAGCTTTTTTACAGCAATATGCTCAGCATCTAGGCAACATCAGATCGTTACAGGTACTCAGAACAATTCTGCACATTTAGATCACACTAAGAAAATAGATACTCTGCCTGTTCCACACTACCGGGCTTGCCTACATCTATAAACAGATTGCCAGTATGGTCGTAGCCATTTATATGAAGCTGGGTCGCTTCGTGCAAATACATGTCTATCAGTGAAAATTTACCTTTATATGGATTGTATTCTAGAACTGCGGGTGATAATATTTGCACGCCACTAAAAGCAAATGGATTTGATATCTCAGTTAGTCTAGCAGTCCGTTTTTCGCCCGTACTATTGTTTGTCCATCCACACAGCCTCATACTGTCGTCAAACAATAATTGCCTTAATGATGTTCTTTGCATTACTGCAAGCGTAGCGTGTGCACCGGTGTGATTGTGGTTTTCTATCATCTTTCCAAGGTCCAGATTGGTCAGGATATCTACATTCATAACCACAAATGCTGGCTCATTATCAAAAAAATGAGCAGCCTTAATAAGTCCACCACCTGTTTCCAGTAGCATTTCTGTCTCGTCAGAGAAAGTTATTTCACTGCCATAGCCATCATTATCGTTTACTGCATCTATAACTTGATGTGCAAAATGATGAATGTTGATAATCAATTCATAAATACCAAAACGCTGAAGGTATCTTACATTGTGTTCCAGCAACGATTTTCCATTTACTTCTGCCAGAGCTTTAGGACTATTGTTGGTAAATGGCTTAAGTCTGGTGCCAAGCCCAGCAGCAAATATCATTGCTTTCATTGGTTGTTGCTATATATTATTAGTAGTGTCAGAAAAAAGTTTCAATATTTGCAGTAAAATCTAATGATCACCACTTATGAAATCTAAGATACGCAATTTCAAAATCACCGATCCTGTTATTCAGAGTATTTTAATAATGGTGTTTATCATTTTTCTTCTCTATTCTTGGCCTCACAAGATAATATATTTCCTATTGCTTGCTTGGCAATTTGTCAGTGTTTTTGTTCATATGGGTTTCAAGCGAGCTACTATGCTTAAAGAACAAAGGACCATTTTTTTTGGCGTGGCAATAGGGTATGTCATTGTACACATTGTTGTTAGTTTGCTTGTTCCTGAAGCTCATTTTGAAGATAATATTGCCAGCGGGCACATAAGTATACCTATTTATTCTACCGTGCTAACTGCAATTGGTTTGTCTATATCTTTTTGGTATTACGTTATATGCATTAGAGAAATCAGGCGCATACTTAATAAAAACTATCATCTTGATTTTTGATTACTTATCTATTGGCAATCTTTGATGTTGGTACTTAATAAGTTACTTTTGTCATCGTTGCAGAATGTGTTTGGAGAGGATATTTTGAAATTATGTTCTATTTGTTAACTGTAAATCGGTAAATGGTTATGAAGAAGATATTTTATTTGTTGTGGGTTATGGTAATGGTGTCTAGCATGTGTAACGCCAAGGTACAAGGTGCTGTCAATTCCAAATTTAGTACTGAGCTCAGGCGTATCATATATGTAGCTAATAAGCCTTCTGGTTTTGATTCATTGAAATATACCGAATTGAGTACCGGTATCTGGAACACCCGTATGGAGTTAGATGGTTTTTTGCCCTTGGTTGAGTTAGATCCAATTCATCCTGCCGACCGCCATTTAGTAACTGCTGTTTCTGTAACGCCTGCTGCACAAACTAACATAAAACTCTTATTGCTAAAGGGCTTGCCGGGATATACCATGAAAGATTCAGACACCGATAAGTCAGTAGTACTTAATACGGCTACTGAGGCTAGAAAAGTAATCTTCAAGCGAGTGAATAACGTCGTGACCAGCACAGTAACTATTGTTTTCAAAGCTCATGAATACAATTCTATAAAGATAACTATAGAGGCGTGGTAACAGTTTAGTTTGCTTTTATTTGTAAGCTGATGCCACTTCTTTCAAGTATCCTTCAAGGGTAGAGGCTACAATATCCCAGTCGAACTTTGTTTTAATAACCCTTATTCCTTCTTTTCCTACTTGCTCCCGCATTGTAGCTGATAAAAGTAGTTGCACCACAGTATCGGCAAACTTAGCGGCATCTGTCTGCATAATAGCACCTTCGCCACTTTTAATGCCTAGTCCAGCAAAACCTATGTTTGAGCAAACTACGGGTATGCCCATAGCCATAGCCTCCAGTACCTTGTTTTGTGTGCCAGCACCAAACCTGAGTGGTGCTACCACTACAGATGCAGCATTGTATGTATCGGCAAGGTCTTTTATAAATCCTGTTACTTTTATGTGGTTACTTGCCAATTCTTGTACTTTAGGAATTGGTCTTTGGCCGGCAATAACAAATTGTACATCAGGCACTTTTTTTCTTATCTCAGGTAGTATGGTCTGCGCAAAATAGATAACAGCATCTACATTGGGGGCATAATCCATATTGCCAGTAAACAGCAGCGTATGATTGTGGGTGTAGTCGTGGTGGCGGGGCGAAAAAGTGGTCATGTCTACACCATTGGGCAATAAACGTAAATTGCCTGTGTGGTGGTGTTGTTCCAGATATTGTAGGTCTTCAGCAGAGCAGGTTAGTGCCATGTTGTATTCGCCTAGAATCTTCTCATATTCCATCACCCTTTTTTGTTCCATGTTTTCAAAAAGGGTAAAAGGCAAACTTCGTTTTACATTTTTTCTACGTTCCCAGTATAGCGAAAATGCATCTGGCAGATCTAGTATTCTTGGTATATCTTTTCTGGCTGCCAGGAATGGAGACATCCTGAGGTGCTGCACATGAACAGCGTCATATTTATGTTCAGAAAGCAATAAGTCTAGTTCTGTTTGCAGCTCAGCTGATTTAAAGTATAAAACCTGCAAAGGAGTTTTGTCCCAAATGCTAGTCAAGCAATTAGCCGCTGATTTCCATTTAGGGAGGTATATTAGTTTTACTTTTTTGAAAATTTGCTCTAATTCGGTTTGGTACGTGAGGTCTTCTTTTGTTTGTGCAAAGGTGAGCAAGTGCAACTCGTGGTGTTTGCATAGTCTGCGAGCCAGATTGAAAATCTTTAGCTTATCGCCTCGGTAGGGTGGGTATGGTACCCTGTTTGCAAGAAAGAGTATTTTCAAAGTTTGTTATTTATTACATCACTGTTGTTGTTATACCCACAGTATGCTGCAAATTATAAATTTTAACTGGTTTGGCTTGCGGCTTTTAGTCTTACATGGATTTAGGATTGTCGGGTATAATCCACAATTTTTGAACCGCATTACTTACTACCACCATGTCGAGATTATTCATACAATTGAAGTGTTTTTTGGGGCATCGGGCATATCCTATTTTGCTGCAAGGGTGACAACCTACAGCTTTGTTTTCTACTATTACAGACTGTGGTGCTATCCTTTCTTTGAGGTTGTTGTAACCGTAATAAGGAAACATACCCATATCTGGAGATGTATTGCCCCATAGCGATACAATGGGTTTTTGGTAGGCAGCAGCCACATGCATTAGTCCTGTATCGTTGCTTACTATTACCCGAGCAATTTTTACCAGTTCCGCC
Organism: uncultured Flavipsychrobacter sp.; assembly: GCA_964601855.1. Taxonomy (GTDB): domain Bacteria; phylum Bacteroidota; class Bacteroidia; order Chitinophagales; family Chitinophagaceae; genus Nemorincola. The sequence continues at coordinate 9,270 of CAZRPA010000086.1, forward strand.
GATTCATTTATATTGAATTTTCCACACGAGTTGTAAATTTTTATGGGATCTTGAGCAGCTATTTCATTACCATCTTCACGATCTTCGGGGCCTCCCATGAGCATGACAGGATAGGGTATTATGTCACAAAACTTTTTCCATTGAGCCAGAGGTAGTTGTTTGGTGCCGCAAGACCCACCTATCACACAGCCCACATAGCCGCCCCAGTGGCTCATGGGTATGTCGGTGTTGGCTAGTTGTTGGTCGGTGGGCAGGTAGTAGTCTAGTCCCTTGCCATCATTGTTTACATTAAGTGGCTTCACTGTTTCAAGATACCTGTCCACAATACTCATGTCAGGCATTAGGTTTAGTTTGAGGTTGGTGAGCAACCACTTTTGCACATTCAACTTTCTGAACGAATAACTCTGCACATTCAGTGCTTTTTTTACACGCATAGTGCGCAGATTGTTGTGCAGGTCTATGATGCAGTCATACTTTTCAGCTTTCAGTGGTTCTATGATTTCATCCAGCTCGTCGTGTAGGTAGTGAAGTTTGCTTATGTATGGGTTTTGAGATAGCAGATTTTTGTAGGCATGTTTTGTTAGGTAGTGGATTTCCACGTCTGGTCTTTGCTGTTTCAGACATCTCAATACAGGCGTAGTGAGCACTATATCGCCAATAGACGAAAAACGAATTACCAGTACCTTCATGTACAATAGTTCAGGAAAATGAAAATAGGATTATGATTTGTGCAATATTTTTTAGCAGTTAGTCTGCAGCATAAAACAATTCACACCAAGCTTTAGCATCATTAATACCCAGTGCTTCCTTTGCGCTACTGCTGATACCTATAATACAGTTGGCGTAAAGTTTAGTATCTGGAAGAGGACCTAGAACTTTAACATAGGTGCTTTTGCCAGAACCAGGGTAATAGACCTTAATAATACTGCCTCTAGCTGCTTCGTTATGAAAAGCATAGTACATGGTTACCTTTCCAGGCTTATCAAAAAATACTGCTGTTCCTTTTTCCGATAACACATTCAAGCCCTTATTAGTCTGTATATTATACACAGAATCCAGATTACCCGGCACAGGAGCATTGTTTGTTGTATCTACTACCACTACTTTTTTTGGTGCTGGATATGCTACCAGAGTTGCTGCGTCTGTAGTGTCTTTGCTCATCATTTTTACCCATCCTACAAACAATATTTGACCTGGTTTTAATGTGTTTCCTCTTAGCTCATTCCAGGTTCTGAATTGTACTTTTGTAACACCAGAGTAAGTACTGAGCATACCTATATCATCCCTACCAGAAACTTTGTAATACAATTCACGTACGTGTTTCATACTCAGTGGTGGAGGTTGCACTGTATAGAAGTTGCGTTTTGCGACAGGAATATAAACCGTGGCTCCTTCTGTCAATTTTTTCATAGTGCCTTCATCATTGGCAAATTCTAATTGTTCGGCATCAATGAAAAATCTTTTTGCCAGCATTCGGGCGTTTTCCCGCTCTTTTGCAGTGTACATTATTTCCCAATTACCCTCTTTTTTTACCACAAACAGGCTGTCATTTTCCTGACTAAAAGTATAGGTAAACGGCAGGGTAAGTAGTATTAATATTAGTAATCTAAGCATGCAATACTTGTTTTGGTGCGAAAATTACGACATTTAAAACCTAAAACGAAACCATAGGTGTTAAAAATGCTTTTGTTAGTTAATACATAGGCTCATAATAGGCTTTAACCTCAATTATGTTATATTCAGTAGCATGATACGCGTCTTTGTCCAGATTATTCTATTCTTTTTTATGCAACATTTGTCACTATTCGTATATTAGCACCAAAATTCAATTCACAACTCATTTAATTGCGCATAAGCACTAAACGATTATCTATGTATCGCAACACTAATTTCAGTAAGTTTACTCTCTTTGTATTGTCTTCTTTGTTTTTGTTTACAGCATGTAAGCGAGCTCAGAACGATGATAACTATCTTGCCAGCGACGATGACAGGATAGGATATGCTTCTGATGCTTCCAGAATAGAATTTGCAAATAATGATGTGCTTTCACTTGCCGACCAAGCAGGTATATTGTACAATGCAGAATTTATACGCAAGTCTACAAGCAAATGTGCTACTGTAGCCGTGGATACAGTAAATATTCCGCATACTCTGATTATAAGATTTGGCGACATAGACTGTGAGTGTGCTGATGGCAGACTGCGCAGAGGCTCTATAATAATAAAATACAACGGAAGCTACCTTGATAACGACCAACTACATACTATTACCTATAACAACTACTATCTGGATGGTAATCAGTTGACAGGATGGGTAAAAGCAACAAGAATTGACACTACTGTAACTGGCGACTGGTTTTACAGAGTGCAGGTTAACGACTCGTTGAATATGAGCCCTGATCCACTAAAAAGCCAATACATTGTATGGTCGGGCAACCTGATGCGTAAGTGGGTAGGTGGTGACAAAACTAACGACAGAGCTGATGATTATTTCTCAGTATCTGGTGTTGCTACTCTTACGCGCCCCAATGGGCATGTGTTCAACTTTAACATTGCTACTCCGTTGCAGTTTGCTACTTCTTGCAATTTTGCACAGTCGGGGGTGGTTAATGTTACAGGTTTCACAGGCAACAGGATATTGAATTACGGTAATGGTACCTGCGACAATGCAGCACAACTGAATATAGGTGTAAACATCTACCAGTTAACGCTGGAAAAATAGTAAACAAGCAGTGCAGTAAGAGCACTAAAGGTCATATAAAGTACCACAGTCTATATGCTCAGGCAGAATGATTGTGGTACTTTTTTTGTGTACATACCCCCAAACTTCCCCCGTGGGTTATTCTGTATTGTCATACTTGCCGCTTATCTTTATTGCTTAGTTTTTTTTACAAAAAGATTTAATTTATGCAGGCAAGCAGAATAATGGTAGTGGCTTTATTGTCAGGATTGAGTGTGGGGGCAATGGCGCAAGATAAAAAAGAAGAAAAAAAGAAATGGGATGTCAGCGCACCCGGTGGCCCTGGCAAGGATGTGAGCTTTACAGTAAATGAAGGCACATGGATGAACCTTGATGTGTCGCCCGATGGCAAGGAAATAGTATTTGATATGCTAGGCGACATATACATTATGCCTTTTGCAGGTGGTAAGGCAAAGGTGCTGAGGCAAGGTATGCCTATGGAGTTGCAGCCACGCTTTAGCCCCGATGGTAAGCGGATATTATTTACCTCTGATGCTGCAGGTGGGGACAATATATGGGTAATGAACAGAGATGGTCGCAACGCTACCCAAATCACCAAAGAAAACTTCAGATTACTGAACAATGCTGTATGGATAGATAACAACTATATAGTGGCTCGCAAGCACTTTACATCAGGCAGGTCGCTGGGAGCTGGTGAGTTGTGGATGTACCACACATCGGGCGGTGGTGGCTTGCAGCTTACCCCTCGCAAAAA
>CAZRPA010000086.1:12733-16670 GCA_964601855.1 uncultured Flavipsychrobacter sp.
CGACCAGCAAGACCTTAATGAGCCATGTGTATCTCCAGATGGTAGGTATGTGTATTACAGCGAAGATGTGTATCCCGGTGGATATTTTCAGTATAATAAAGACCCCAATAATCAGATTTTTGTAATAAAAAGATATGATCGCGATAAAGGTGAAATAGAAACGGTAACCGGTGGGCCGGGTGGGGCAGTGAGGCCACAGATATCACATAATGGCAAATTTATGGCTTTTGTGAAGCGTGTACGCACCAAAACAGTGCTATACCTTCGCAATCTTGATAATGGTGAGGAATGGCCCATATACGACAAGCTAACCAAAGATCAGCAGGAAGCCTGGACAACGTTTGGCATATACACAGGCTATGCGTGGACACCCGATGATAAAAACATAGTAATATGGAGTGGCGGAAAGCTACAGAAAATAGATGTTAATGCTGTAAACGCAGCCACTGAGATACCCTTTGAGTGCAGTGTGAAGCAACATATTACCGATGTGGTAAGGTTCAAGCAGAACATTAATACTGATGAGTTTACGGTAAAAGTGATTCGTCACGCTGTTACATCGCCCGATGGTACACTGATGGTGTTTAATGCGCTAGGTCATCTTTACAAAAGGACACTGCCTAGTGGAAAACCTGAAAGATTAACCAACAGTATGCTTCAGGAGTCGGAGCCGGCTTTTTCGGCAGATGGAAAATCGCTGGTATATGTGACATGGAATGACACCCTTACTGGTAGCATTTGTAAGCTGATGCTTGATGGTAAATCTAAGCCTGTAGCACTTACTACTGTAAAAGGTATGTATCGCACGCCAGCTCTATCGCCAGATGGTAAATGGCTGGTGTACACTAAGGATGGTAGTGACAATAGCATGGGCAACACTTTCACTGTGAAGCCAGGTATATACCGTATGCCTGCAAGAGGTGGTACAGAAGAATTTGTAACGGATAAGGGCGAAAACCCTCGGTACAATAGCGATGGTACTAGAATATATTACAATACAGGTGGTGCATTGTTCGGTTCGCTGGAGAAAACTTTTGCAAGTTGCAACCCAGACGGTAGTGACGATAGGGTGATATTCAAGAGTAAATATGGTAATCAGTTCACAGTGTCGCCCGATGGCAACTGGGTTGGCTTCGTTCACCTGCACAATGTGTACATAGCTGCTTTCCCGCACACAGGCAAGCCTATAACCCTGGGCGATGACATAACAGATGTTCCTGTAAAAAAGGTGTCGAAAGATGCCGGTATCAATTTGCACTGGAGTGCAGATAACAAACAATTGCATTATACCCTCGGAGACCAGTATTATACCATCAACCTTGAGGACCGGTTTGAGTTCATAACAGGTAAACCCGATTCGTTGTTCAAAATGCCTGAAATAGGTATTGCCGTAGGACTAGTGTCTAAGACCGATAAACCCAAAGGTATGGTGGCATTCACCAATGCCCGCATCATAACCATGAATGGCAGCGAGGTAATAGAAGGTGGAACTGTGCTGGTAGATGGCAATCTTATAAAGGCTGTGGGCAAGGATGTAGCAGTGCCAGCAGGTGCCAAGGTGATAGACTGCAACGGCAAAACCATAATGCCAGGCTTTGTAGATGCCCATGCACATGCCAATCACTTCAGGTATGGCCTCACGCCCGATAAACATTGGCCATACTACACCAATCTGGCTTATGGTGTCACTACTATGCACGACCCATCGGCAGTGAGTGAGATGGTTTTTGCACAAAGCGAACTGGTGAAGTCGGGCAACATGGTGGGACCTAGAGTGTTTTCTACAGGTACAATTCTGTATGGTGCCGAAGGCGATTTTAAAGCAGTTATCAATTCGCTGGATGATGCTAAAAGTGCACTGAGGCGCACTAATGCTTTTGGCGCATTCAGCGTAAAAAGCTACAACCAGCCCCGCCGTGAGCAACGCCAGATGGTAATAGAAGCAGCTAGAGAACTGAAAATGGAAGTAGTGCCAGAAGGTGGTTCATTTTTCTATCACAACCTAAGTATGATACTGGATGGACACACTACCATAGAGCACAACATGCCAGTAGCACCGCTATACAATGACGTGATACAACTATGGAAAAACTCAGGCACCGCCAACACACCCACACTCATAGTGGGTTATGGTGCAGTGAGTGGTGAGTACTACTGGTACCAGCACACTAATGTGTGGGAAAAAGAAAGATTGCTACGCTTCACACCACGCTCTGTGATAGACACCCGCAGTCGCCACCGCACCATGCTGCCCGAAGAAGAATATGAGAACGGTCATATGTTGATATCGCGTAGTCTCAAAAAGCTAACTGATGCTGGCGTGACCATAAATATGGGCGCACATGGGCAAATACAGGGCATTGGCGCACACTGGGAGATATGGATGATGGCACAAGGCGGCATGTCGGCTATGGAGGCACTGCGCACAGCTACCATCAATCCAGCTACCAGTTTGGGGCTCGATAATTGGGTGGGTTCCTTACAGCCCGGCAAACTAGCCGACCTGCTGGTAATGGACAAAAACCCGCTTACCGACATTCGTAACACAGAAAGTATAAAATACACCATGGTAAATGGTAGACTCTATGATGCCGAAACCATGAACGAAATAGGCAACTACAACACTACAAGAGGAAAGTTTTTCTGGGAGCTAGGCCGAAACGCCGATTCTTATCCTTGGCATGAAGCAGCCATTGAATTGGGGGATTAGGGTGACTGTAGATAGTTTTTTTGCTAATTAGTGATCTAGTTATTTCTTGTGTAACTAAACTCTGAGGCATTGCAAAGTGAGTTTAATTTCAGAAAATTTTATAGACCTGTTCAGCCGGTGGTAAAACAGAATGGGAAAAGCGTATCCTACATGGAAACGTCTCCAGACCAACTGCTTAATAACTTTATTTATTGTTATTGGGAGTTGAAAACTCAGGAATCCCTTCAAGAATCATTTACCTACAGAGTTGTAGCGGATGGCTGTATAGATATTTTCTTTGAATTGAATAACCCATCTGAAAATTTCGTTATGGGTTTTTGTAAGAAATATACTGAATTTACGCTCGATAGAACATTTCATTATGTCGGAGTTCGATTTTTGCCTACTGCTTTTCCTATTTTTTACAACATTGATGCAAAAGAACTTAGCAACCGATATCATAGACTAATGGATAATGATAAAGAAACTTCAAATTATATTAGAGATAGTTTTTCTGGTGAGGATGATATGATAATAGTAAAAGATAGATTTGATGCTTACTTCACCGATAAATTAAAAGAGTCGAAAATAGGTTTGGACTCAAGATTTCAAAACGCATTAGATATAATTTTAAGAAATTTTGGTGTCATCAATATTGAGAAAGACATATTGGTGGGATTAAGTCAAAGGCAATTGAGACGTTATTTTGAATATTACATTGGAGATTCCGCAAAAACATTCAGTCAGGTTGTTCGTTTTCAAAATATACTAAATGCAAAGCCATCTACCCAAAGCCTTAGAGAAAGTAAAATTTTCTTTGATTTGGGATATTATGACCAAGCACATTTCATAAAAGAGTTTAAGAACTTTTATGGTGTTACACCAAGCAAAGCTTTTAGTAGGTGAAAATGTCCGTTTTTTACAAGTTTTTTCTTGTAATTGTCTGCAATTTTGTGTCATCAATAACGAAAAAATCAGTGTGATATGAAACTAAATGCAGGTATAATTACCCAAAAGTTAGCAGAGAGTAAAGACTTTTACATCAATAATTTAGGGTTTGGGGTTACTTTTGAAAACGAATTTTACCTATTGCTACACACTCCAAATCGACAGGCAGAGATTAGTTTTTTACTACCTAATCATGCAACTCAGCAGCCATTTTTTCATTCGCAATTTGGTGGAAAAGGAGTTTATTTAACGATAGAAGTGGATGATATTGACGCTCGTTATACAGATTTGCAAAGCAAA
>CAZRPA010000087.1:0-16575 GCA_964601855.1 uncultured Flavipsychrobacter sp.
GAGCGTTCATCTGAAATGACCAAGTATGCTGCCAACTCTTATTTGGCTATGCGCATATCATTTATGAACGAAATGGCCAACCTTTGCGAAAAAGCTGGTGCCAACGTCGACTGGGTACGTATAGGTATGGGTGGCGATAGCCGTATAGGCAAGCGTTTCTTGTTTCCAGGTATAGGTTATGGTGGTAGTTGTTTTCCTAAAGATGTTAAGGCGCTGGCGCATACTGCTTTAGAGATGGACTATGATTTCAAGCTCGTTAACGTAGTGATGGATGTAAACGACCAGCAGAAAAAAGTACTGGGCAACAAAATTAAGAACTATTACGGTAGCAATCTTTCAGGACTCACTTTCGCTATTTGGGGTTTGTCCTTCAAGCCCGAAACTGATGATATCCGCGATGCACCTGCACTCGATCTTATAGCTGAGTTACTGGCTGGCGGTGCCACAGTGCGTGTGTTCGACCCAGAAGGTATGAATAACGTTAAGCAACTAATGGGCGATAAAATATACTATGCTACTGATCAATACGATACACTTACTGGCGCATCTGCATTGATCATCGTTACAGAATGGAGCGAGTTCCGCAACCCCGATTTCGACCGCATCAGCAGTTCTTTGGTGCATCAGGCCATCTTCGATGGGCGTAATGTATACTCTGTCGATAAAATGCAGGAATTGGCATTCTATTACGAAAGTATAGGTCGCAAGGTCATCAACCCAGAGGTAAGAAACACTTTGACCATGCCCGATACTACCATTATCAGAGAGCGTGGTACACTAGACTAACACTCTATTGTTTCACTTACGTACACAATATTTTTTAGTTTAAAGCATCACTCAATATTATACAATGGCTAAAAGGATTCTGATTACTGGTGCTGCCGGATTTTTGGGTTCTCACCTCTCCGACCGCTTTCTTAAAGAGGGCTTCGAGGTGATAGGAATGGATAACCTGCTCACTGGCAATATCAAAAACATAGAACATCTGTTCCCTGTAAAGGAATTCCAGTTCTATCATCACGATGTTACCAAGTTTGTACACGTACCCGGTAATATAGATTACATACTGCATTTTGCATCTCCAGCTAGTCCTATCGACTATCTTAAAATGCCAATCCAAACCCTCAAAGTAGGTGCACTTGGTACACACAATCTGTTAGGGTTGGCAAAGGCTAAAGGAGCTCGCATTCTAGTAGCTTCTACTTCAGAGGTCTATGGCGACCCACTCATTCACCCTCAAACCGAGGAATACTGGGGCAATGTAAATCCAGTAGGTCCACGTGGTGTGTACGACGAGGCAAAACGTTTTATGGAAAGCATCACTACCGCTTACCATACTTTCCACAATGTAGAAACTAGAATCATACGTATATTCAATACTTATGGTCCTCGTATGAGGCTCGATGATGGCCGTGCACTACCCACATTTATGAGCCAGGCACTTCGTGGTGAAGACGTAACCGTATATGGCGATGGCTCTCAGACCCGTTCTTTCTGCTATGTCGATGACCTAGTAGAAGGTATCTATCGTCTCCTGATGTCCGACTATACCAAACCCGTAAACATTGGCAATCCTGCCGAAATTACCCTGCAGCAGTTTGCCGAAGAGGTATTGGCGCTTACTGGTTCTAAGTCTAAAATAGTATACGAAGCACTACCGCAAGACGACCCCAAACAACGCAAACCCGATATCACCAAGGCAAAAGCAATACTAGGTTGGGAACCTAAAGTAGACCGTCACGAAGGGTTGAAACGTACACTTGAGTACTTTAAGTTGCATATATAATAATATAATGTATTTATTTTTACAGCAGCAATAGTCATCATAGGCTATTGCTGTTTTGTATTTATCATGGTCACTTATCGCTACATTACTCCTATTTCGTATCTTTACCACACGTATGAAATACCTATCTTCAATACTCTTACTAGCTTTTTTGTTCGTCTCTTGCAAAAAGAAGAACAACACCGACAATAATTCAGGCAATGGAACCACAGATTTTTCTTACTCTGTCAAGTTCGACTCTGTAGTCACCACTACTCCCCAAAGCTCCGCAATTTTTGTATTCAGCATCAAAGTACTCAGCGGAGATATAGCTGCCAATAAGTTGTATTGTTCTATCACTGGTCTTCCTACCAATATGTCTGTTTCGCCATCCTCACTGGCAGTCACACAGTTGTTGGGTGGTGTATTTACATTCAATATCGGTACTGCTTTTTATGGCGACTACCCGTGCCAGCTCAAAATATCGGGTCAGAATCTAGCCGACAAAATATACAACTTCAAGTTACGTATTGTTCCCCCTACTGATTATGCACCTATGTTGGCAGGCACCTACGATTCCTGTTACGATTTCTGTTCCATGTCAGGCTTTACCTATTACTCTTCAGTAGTATCCACTGTAGCGGACACTCCATACCTTCTAAAGCTCTCTAATATCCAAAATCTGGGTACTGATGCCATAGTTAGAGCATGGATATCAAACATTGTTACAGTACCAGTGCAGTCTGTAGCTGGCAAAACAATTTGGGGTAAGGGCACTTACAGTCAGGATGCCCGTCCCGGTCATTCAGGTGATTTCATACTTACGATAGATGATACCCTGGTATCAGGTGCCGACACTCAGACTTGCACCATGCACATAGAGCACTAAACTCTAACTTACCGGTACTGGCATATTATTTGCTGTAGCACTTCATTATTATGCTTTCTGCTATTCCTATTTCGCCAGGTATTGTTTTACCTCACGTCGGCACCAGATATCATTTTTCTGGTACCATATCGCCCCAGCAGTTAGCTTTTTATACTCATTATGGCTTTCTGCACTTTACAGGTTTTTTGTCTGCTAGGGCTGTTTCTGAGCTGTGTAGCCATATTGCTCACATATCAGCTCAGCTTATTGCCAGCAATGCAAAAACCGTTAATGGCATACCCATCAAGTACGGCAATGCAGATAACGGCGAACGTATCATTCATCGTCTACCCTATACCAGTCATTACAATAGGGATATCGAGCAGCTATTGAACCATGCAGGTATGCACACTTTTTGTAGCTTGTTGGGCAGGGATGATGCCCGTATAGGGTACAATGAAAAGGACGGTATCGTTACCAATTATTACATCAACAGCAGCAATAGTAACCAAAGGCAAATGGGCTGGCATACTGATTCTATGAGAGAAATTATGCAGTTGCAACGTCTGGAACCCATGATAAATGTAGGATTATACCTCACCGATTCTGGTCCTCACAATGGAGGATTAAGGGTATTGCCCGGCTCACATACACAAGGCACAGCAGCCATGATATTCAGCAAAGTGCAACTGCTCAATAAACGCCCAGATAAAAACGAGTTCTTGGTCATTGCTCAGGAGGGCGACCTAGTGCTGCATAGTGGCAGGTTGTGGCATAGGGTAGGGAAGTCGCCACTCGTGGGCATAAATAGTATAAGGCAGGTGATGTATGTGCCCATAGTATGTGGTGCTCAGCTACACAGGCACAGCAATAGCAGCACACCGCTCTACCACAAGCTCAATAAATACATTAGTTACAAATGACGGGTTACTGAGTATAGGTAAGGCAATTGTTACTTCGGCACTTCCCCTTTATCTACCTGCACAGATCCTCTTGGCTTCAGTATGCGGTACCAGGTAAAGTCTCTGTTAGCTTCCATACCATTGCCATACAGCACTTCATTGTTGGTGGTGATAACTACTGGTTTTTCTGTGAAGAATTTCTGCGCACTTTCATTCCATATCAGTTCATCCGTATTTAGTCGTTCACCTTTTCGGCTCACTATCTGTACGCTATCCCATACTATAAAGTCGCGCTGTAGCTCATAGTATCTCGATGAGTCTGCCGTAAGCACATCACTTACATTGCCACTATCATCAAAAAACTCCATCTTCAGACCATTGTTCATATCTATGTATGGTCGTTTGGCATTGTTGTTGCGCACAAATACATTGGCATAGATGCGCATTTTTACATTGCCATCCTGGCTATACAGAAACGTCACCCCCTTAGCTCGGTCTTCTTGCATATTAGTGTGGCCCGTTAGTGCTCTTATCTCTGCCGGGTCATTTTTGCAGCCAGTCAGCACACACACCAGCATACCCATTATTATGGTGAGTAGATTACTGTATGTGATGATGTTCGATTGCCCTGACATTAGTTGCTGTAATAGACGGTGCTTATAAATAAATGCTTCAAACTACAAACAGCACCATTTGGTGCTGTTTGTAGTTTGTTATTCAAGTCTGCGTTTCACAAACCAAAGATCATTGAGTGATATACCTAGTGTAAACCTTACGTAGTTATGTCTGTTAAGATTATTTTCTGTAGTGCCCAGCACGCCTACATCAATAGCCGCATGCACCTGCGATAGTGTACGCCTAAAAGGCAAGCTAGCACCAGCCGTGATGCCGTAGTAGGGTAGCGATGTGTTTTGTAGCTGCAGGTAGTCAGTGCCATAATATGCACCCAGCCTGTAGGTGCCTCTTGATAGGTAGTGTCTCAGGTTTTCCGCATCTGGTGTGTACTCTCCACCCACACTTATGCGGTAAGAGCTGGCAGCTATACCAGTATTCATGTAAGAGTTCAGATCACTCTTAAACTCGCTCCACTGTGTAGCCTTATAGTCCACACCCACGCCCCATTTGTTATCGCGGGTCAGCATAATGCCTACACTATACGATAGTGGCATAGTGAGCCTTCCTTCAGTTTCTGGTAGGTTGTAGCTCGTATCGCGTGTTACCGTATCAGTAAAGTTGTAATAAGCAATGTGGAACTCACTGAAGTGTTGTTTCAGGTTCTGATTGGTACTTATAGTGCCACCTATGCGTAGCGTATGAAAAGAGTCTAATCTTACTTCATACATCAGTCCACCCTTCCATTGTATACCACCTATACGAGTATAATTACTGAATTCACTGGTAAAAGCGTTATTCTTCGAAAAAGAATCTATCGGTATAAGTACAGTAGAGTTACGTACGGTTCCAAAGGTATAGCCGGCATTAAAGCCCACACTCAGACCCTTGTACTTAGCACTACCACCTAGATAAGCGTAGTTAAGCGCACCTTCACCATTATACAGTTTTTGTGCACGCCCTATAGGTGAGTATGGAGGGGCGTAGGCAGATATAGTATCTGCCAACCTATAATAAACGCTAGATACTGGTTTGAATCCCAAACAAAATCCACCATTTTTAGTTACAGGTACTGCCAAATTGAGGTAAGCTATTGATGCCGTACCAGTTTTATAAGACTGTTCTGTACCATTCAGGGTACCAGTCACAGTGCGACTGGTACCATTAAGCCCTAGCTCAAAGGTAGTACGCTGCAAAAACGAATAAGATGCAGGATTATCGGTATTCAGTCGGTAAGCATTGTAATAGGCAGATGTGATGCTGCCCATGCCTAATAAAGCAGCATTGTTGCCGTTTTTTAGTTCGCCTATACCATACTGCGAATAGGGGTTATTTTCTCTTCCGTTGGTAGGGTTACTACCAGAGGCAGTAGTTTGTGCAAACAATGATGTGCCGCATACAACCAGTAATACAGTGAGTAGTGAGTACTTAGCGTGGCAATGGCACATTATGGTTCAGAATTAAATTTAACCCTTTTAATAATAAATCAGGGTCGGCAAATATCTTACTTTTAAGTTTGGCTACAAAGTATGGTGCATCTCCCCCAGTTAATATGGCGTTAAAATCCGGGTATCGCTCCTCAAATGCCCGTATCATGCCATCTATTTCGGCTGCCATACCATTTACCACACCACTTTGCATACAGGTGTCGGTATCATAGCCCAGCAGCAGCGGTTCATCTTCCAGCGTTGTTATTTGCGGTAGTTTACTGGTAAAGGTATTCATCGCTTTCAGGCGCATCTGCAATCCCGGCGATATAGCTCCACCTCTGAATGTTTTGGTTTTCTGTACCAGATTGTAAGTAATGCAAGTGCCTAGACTTATTACCAGATTGTTTTTGTCCGGGTAAGCAAAGTGTGCTGCATTTACTAGTGCCAGTCTGTCTGGCCCTAGTGTATCTGCGCTTAAGTATGCATTGTTAATGGGCACATTGGTGTGTCCAGTCAGTATCAGTGTATGAGGTATGGCAGCTTTCAGCACTTGTGCTAGCTCTGCACTGTGGTCTACTACAGAGCAGAGTATGGCTTTTTCTGGTTTGTGACTTTCCAGAAGGTCAGTTACACGTTCCAGTGCAGTTTCTGCCGAAAACTGTACTTGTTTTTGCAATTTATCGTCGGCAAACAGGGCTGCTTTAATGTTAGTGTTACCCCAGTCTATACAGAGATTCAATGACATTGAGATTATTTTTTATAGAATGATGCCAAAATACTAAAAAATCAGGCTTGTCGTAGCATTTGGAAGCATTTTTTTGTCTAATTCCTCACCTAACGTCATTAACTGCACTTTTACAGCCCCACACAGCCTACACAATTGCTTTTTCTGTTGCCACTGCTTTCATTCGTTCATTGTGCAGTTTGCGCACTGTTTCGCCTATTGGGGTAGGGGTGCCATCGTCATCTATACGCACAAAGGTGGTATTGGTGGTACACACCACTGCTTCCTCGCCGCTATACAGATTGTATTTTCTTACCTCCAGTATTATGTTGATGCTGGTATTGCCCAGCGATAGCACCTCGCCATATATGCGTATGTGGTTGCCTACCTTCACTGGTTTCTTAAACAGTATTTCGCCCACACGTAGCGTCACCATATTGGGGGTGTGGCAATATTCTGTGGCAAATGCCGCTGCTGCTTCGTCTATCCATTCCATCAGTATGCCACCAAACAGATTGTTGTGTATGCCAATGTCCTTGGTCATGCATATTTTTTTACTTATCAGATTCATGTTGTGTTGTTGTTACTATTGGTTGTTAAAAAAGAAAAACCCTCCGGATTTATGAGTCCGGAGGGTAGTCATGTGTTTGTATATTGTACATACATATCACTATCACCTCCGGTGGGGAGTATGACAGCAGCATGTATTTGTGTTTATTTTCGTCACGGTGCAATATTACTCACTGTGTTTTGTGTGCACATCAGTGTGGGTGTTAAATTGTTGTTAGATGATTCTTTGCCACTACTATAAGCGTGCTATATGCATTCTTATAAAGTCTTAGGAACGTTGAAGAAATAAAGTACACCATATTATGCAGCAATTTTTCTTTTTTTCAAGACAGAAAAACTGCGAATATTCAGCAATATTTAAAGGTTTTATGTTGCAGAAAAAATGGAAAAGAGCAAATAAGATGGTGTACTTTATTTCTTCATCGTTCCTTAGCATCAGTTCATTAGCCTATTAAGTGTTTCTTTATCCTTGCCTGTGGCACTGTTGCTGTTTATTACTTCAGCTATCATTTTTTTGTACTTGTGCTGAGCATAAAAGTACTTTACAGTTTCAGTAGCCGGGCCAGATAGTCTGCCATTGTTGGTCAGGCATGCATTTACACAGTTAGCCACCAGCGCTTTGTCGCAATAGTTTAGTCGGCGCAGAGCAGCCATAGCATTGGTGCGTGTCACAAACTCATACGAGTTGCTGGTATATTTCACCAGGTCATTCACATAGCTCATGTCGCCACCCTGTGCGGCCGATATTTCCAGCCACTTTACCAGTACATTTCTACCATTAGTACCCTCTATACCCTTAGTAGCATCCAGATATTTGCTGGTGTTTTGTGGGAAGGTGGCGCACAGTTTTTCCAGTGCAGTCACAATAGTTACATAAGACGAATCTTGCAGCATAGGCTCAAAATCTGTCATCAGCCAAGTAGGTATATTTTTAGTGCCAGTCATTATGCCCTTGCGCACCAGCACATCCTTGTCGGTAAGTGCCATGCGCACTATCTGCTCACTGGCTTTGTCATCCATCAGTTGTATGGCTATCTCCGTTTTTATGGCATGAAAGGTGTTGGCTTTATACACCTGCTCCAGTAAGTTGCGTTTTTTATCGGGGGCTACACTGCGCATAGCACATACTGCATCATACCTATCCAGCATATGAGGGGCTTTCAGTGCCTGCTCACTCAGCATCTCAAAGGGCTTTTCGAAAGTCACTGTTTTCAGCACTTGGCTATTGGGGTCAAACAGCACAAAGGCTATTTCTTTATTTTCCCTGTTGGGTACCTTTACTATGTGGGTAGTTTTTTCTATCCATTCTGTCTTTTTGTCTATGCTGCCATCTGTGTAGTGAACTTCAAATGCTATGGGCATCTTAAACAATCCCACTACTTCATTCGTCTGGTGCATCTGTGTCACTACTATTTGTGTGCGTCTGCCCTTGCTGCTGGTTATATCTTCATAGCTTACTTCATAGTCTGGCTCAGCACCTCTGTACACCCACTCATCCCAAAACCACTCCAGCGACATACCCAGCTCATCCTGAAACGCATTCAGCAGGTCGTCCGAATCCACATTTTCGTATTTGTGTGCCAGCAGATATCGTTTTACGGCTCTGTTGTAGGCTGCCCTGCCTGTTACATACTTCAGCATTTCCAGCACCACCGATCCTTTCTGGTAGATAAGCGATGTAGGTGTTTGGCTGTGCGATATCGATTTTTTATCGGTAGTGTTTATGGCAGATTGGTAGGCATTACGTCTTGCCCAGTCGAAATGGTCTTGCCCAAAACACTCACGCTCGGCTATTATGTTGTAGTGAGTGGCAAAGCTCTCTTGCAGCCAGTGAGCATTCCCACTGCGTGCCGTCACCATATCTCCAAACCACTGGTGGGCAAGCTCATGTGCATTCACTGCCACATAGTTGCGGTCATTGTAGCTGCGGGCATCTGTCTGAAAGAAGTCGCCAAACAATGTTGCCGATGTGTTTTCCATGGCACCAAACATAAAGTCTTGTACAGGTATCTGCGAGTAAGACTCCCAGCCATACGGCACACCTATTTCAGACTCCAGAAAGTTGAAAATCTTTTCATTGTATTTGTAGGTGTACTGGTAGCGGTCGGCCCAATCAGGGTAGTACCACTGACGCAGCGGCACACCCGATGCCGACTTCGTTTCCTTCACCTCATACTTACCTATACCCAGCATTACTAGGTACGATGCATGTGGTTTCGACATTTTGTAGTGCCACAGCTTAGTGCCGTCTTTCTGCTCTTTTTCAGCCAATTTCACCCCGTTCGATAATACTTTGTAGTTCTTATCGAATTTCACTATCACCTCTGTTATCAGCTTATCGTTGGGCGTATCATAGCACGGAAACCAATGCCTGTTATCTATTCCTTGCCCCTGTGTCCATATCTGCTTTCTCGATATGTTGTTCGGGTCATTCCACCCTATAAAGTAGATGCCCTTACGGGGATGCGCTTCATACTCTATCGTCAGGCTGTCTGACGACCCATAATGCAGCCCCCCATTTGGGTAAAAAGTGATACCATCGGCCGTTGTTTTGTACGTTACAGATTTACCATTCAGCATGGCAGATTTTACATCTATACCTGGTCCATCCAGAAAGAAACTGTCCACATCCTTGCGCAGTGGCAGGAAGTGGTGGGTGATAACGCCCTTCACTAGTCCCTTTTCAGGCTCAAAAGCTACCTGCAGGCGCATACGCACAAAGTCTAACGGGTGGTCGCGCATCACACTTCCGGGGTCATATTGCACCGTGACATGGCTGTGTTGAGCATATAGGCTGGTTGCTCCTGCGGTAAGCAGGTACAGTGCTGTAAGTAGTTTTTTCATTTACTGAATGGTTGTGAGTACAACGCAAGAACAATATCCTGCTTTTTTTATGGCTCTAAATATATAAAACAGGCTTGATAATCTTACTCCTGAATAGGATAAAGGTTTAAAAATCACCCCCATTTTACCCTAATCATACCACCCACTATTTTATCTATAGGCAGTGTAAAAGTGTTTTCAGATACTTCGGATATTGGTAGCCAGTAGGTGCGTTCACCAGCTACATAGTTAGTAATAGTTTCAGGTTTATCGGCTGAAACTGTATAATATATGCTGATGACTTGTGAGTTGTCGAAAGCTGAAGCTTGAAAAAAATGGGTGGTATAGAAGTGAGCTCCTACTTCTATCTCTATGCCCAGTTCTTCCATCCACTCGCGTTTCAGGCAGTCTTCTGTGCCCTCGCCCCATTGCAGACCACCACCTGGTAACTTTATGATTTTTCTGCCCATCACCAGTTCTTCGTTTATCAGTAGCATTCCTTCCTGTATCCACAAACCGTATACCCTGATATTGAACCGTTTTTGCTCCATATTACGCTAGTTTCTACTCTTCCATAAAGTTCAAATCCTTACCAAAGGTCTCTTCGGTCATAAACACCGCTGTAATACTTATACTCATTACCACCACACCTGTAAGGGCAGCAGCGTTGATGTAGCTAAGGCTTGGCTGCAGCGCATTGAACAGTAGTATGATAAGCGGCAGCGACCCTCGCACCACATTGGGGACAGTAGTGGCTGCTGTTGCTCTGAGGTTGGTACCAAAGTGCTCTGCTGCCATGGTGACAAACAATGCCCAAAAGCCGGTAGAGAAACCCATAAACATACATATACCATACATTGCATTGGCAGAACCGCCATACTGAAAAAAGTACATGATAATACTCACTACTGTGAGCGCATAAAACAGATACAATGCCTTTTTGCGGCTATGTAGCCAAGTGCTCAGAAAGCCTATCAGCAGGTCTCCCACAGATATGCCCACATATGCCAGCATCACAGACTTGCCTGGGTCTACGGGTTCCGTAATGCCAAAGTGCTCGGCAAACTCTTTAGAAAACGTAATCAACACACCTATCACATACCAAGTAGGCAGACCCACCAGTATTGCCAGCAGGTATCTTTTGAACCGTTTGCCATTGTTGAAAAACATAAGGATGTTACCCTTTTGTACCTTAGCATGCTGGATATTCTGGTACATCCCCGACTCAAAAACGCTTACACGTAGCAGCAACAGCATTAGCCCCAGACCGCCACCTATAAAGTAGCATATACGCCAGTCGTATGATGAGGCTACCATTTTTACAGCCCACTCGCTCAGTCCAGCATTACTACCTGCCGCCATCCACTCAAAAGAGTGCGCTACAAAGTAAGCTGCTACAGCACCTGTTAATCCCACACCGGCTACTATAGATGTAGCTTTGCCCCTGTTTTCTTTAGATATGAGTTCGCTTACCAGCGTTATACCTGCGCCTAGCTCGCCTGCTAGCCCTATACCTGCTATAAAGCGTGCAAGTGCATATTGGTTTACTGTTTGCACAAACCCATTGGCGATATTGGCTAATGAATACAGTACTATAGAGCCAAAAAGCACACTGAGTCTACCTTTTTTATCGCCCATCATACCCCACAGTATACCACCTATCAGCAAACCATACATCTGTATGCTGATGATGAATTTACCTTCGGTGTCTATGAGCGCATCGCTCAGACCCAAACCCCTAAGGCTCTTTACCCTGATAATGCTGAACAGCAGCAGATCATATATGTCTACAAAGTAGCCCAGAGCGGCCACTATTACCGGTATACTGAAGAGTCCTGCTGCCTTGTGCTGCTTCATGCAATGAGCAATATTACAATGGTGGAAAAGCCTCGCGAATGACTGTATTAAGCAGGAGCAGTGTTATGCTGCCTGTTTATCTTTTTTGCCAAAAAACATTTTGAATAATACAGGGGCGGTAGTAATGAATACAATAATGAGTACAATCTTTTCCAGATTAGCTTTTACCCAAGGTACATTGCCTAGCAGATATCCTGCCATTATCATGCTCACTACCCATGCTACACAACCTATGATATTGTACCGAATGAATTTTTTGTAATTCATCTCAGCCATGCCACCCACTATAGGGGCAAATGTGCGTACTATAGGCAGAAAACGAGCCAACATGATGGCCATGCCGCCTTTTTTCTCATAAAACTCATGTGCTTGCTCCAGATGTTTTTTCTTGAAGAGCCATGTGTCAGGACGTTTCATCAATAAATGCCCTGATTTTTCGCCAAACCAGTAGCCTACAATATTACCCAATACCCCTGCCACAACAAACAGCGTAATCCAATAAATTAGATTCACAGGCGTACTATCAAATGGAGACATTGTATTGGCTATAGTAATACCTGTAACAAACAATAATGAGTCGCCTGGAAGGAAGAAACCTACAAAAAGACCAGTTTCTGCAAAAATTATAAACATTACCAGATACAGACCGCCATGGGCTGTTATCCAGTTCATTAGTTCGTCAGGGTTGGCAAGTAGTGTCTTGAGTACTTCTAAAATTTCGTGCATGATGTTTTTTGTGTTCGGGTGGTGAAAGTAATAAAAAATTGTGTAACCTCAGCGGCCCAATGGGCAGTAGTGTTGGAGGTTGTAAGTGTTATTTGTGTAGGGTCATGTTCATAGTTCTTTCCGTGATATCTGTGGTGGTTATATGCACCGCCAAATGGAGGGCAGGAAGCAGTTCTGGTGCCTTTTCAGGCCATTCTATCCAGCAGAAGGTATGTCCGTTTTTGGTTTGGTCTATGCAGTCTTCCATTCCTGCATTTATGGCTTCTTCTGTACTGCGCAGCCGATACCAGTCGGCATGTAAAATAGTTTGTTCTGTGCTGTCCTTTTTAAATCTGTATTCATTTACAAGCGCGAATGTTGGGCTGCTCACAGCGTCAGGTACTTGCAGGTACTGACACAGGTGACTGATAAAGGTGGTTTTTCCAGCACCCATATCGCCGCTAAATGTTACTACCCTGTAGTCTTTTGCTACTTCCCAAAACTGCTCTACTGCTTTGTCTATGTTATCCAGACTGTATGATATGCTTGTTGTCATTAGTATTGATGTTGCCAGTGCTTCTAATACTCTTATCGAATTTTAATTTATCACAGTTTATGGTTAGGCATAAAACTATTAACTTGCCGAACCTAATAATATAACAAAGGCTTAATTTCAGTTCAAAAGTATCTCTCTAATTGTTAAAAAAAAGCAACAATGAAAAAGTTGATCACCCGTTTGATTTTGTGTAGTGTGCTATTGTGGGCCGGTAATGCGACTGCCGGTAACTACTGGCATCAGATAGACCCAACCAAAGCACCCCAAAACTTACAGTGGCAACATCCCGAACGCTTTTTGGTGTACACAATGGACGAAGCTACTTTAAAATTCTTGATGTGGAACCTTTCTACAGACCCTCAAGAGGGGATGATAGTGAATTTGCCACAGCCCGACGGTAGTTTCAGAGATTTTAAAGTGTGGCAAACGCCCATGATGCCGGAGGTACTGGCGGCTAAATACCCAGATATCAAAACATTTACAGGTGAAGCCATAGACAACCCAATGGTGACAGCTAAACTGGACTTTACCGTTTATGGGTTCAGTGCCATGATATATGATGGCGATAATACTGCACTTATAGACCCTTACGATAACTACCATGATGGGTTTTACATGGTGCACTACAGACGTGATGAGAAAAGAAACTTTAATGAGCGTATGGTGTGCGAGGTGAAAGATGAAAACGAGCATGCGGGCGGTGCAGCCATGGTAACAGCACAAACAGGGCTGCCAAAATTGGCACAGAGAGTATCTAACGGTTATCAACTACGCACATACAGACTGGCATTGAGTGCCAACAATTATTATTGTAGGGCAGCTACAGGGCTAGCATCGCCTACCATAGCTCAGGCTTTTTCCAAAATGACCACGACCATTAATAGGGTGAATGGTGTATACAACCGTGAGTTTTCTGTGCAGGTCAACTTTGTGGCTAATGAAGATACCCTTATATGGACAGCCCAAACAGGTACGATAAATGGTAATGACCCGTTTCACGCCGACAATAGCAGTGGGTTTAATTGTTTGGGAATTAACCAAACAACTTGCACCAACCGAATAGGTAGTGCCAACTATGACTGTGGCCATGTGTTTACCACAGGTGGTGGGGGCATATCAGGTGTGGGTATAGTGTGCAACAATTCTCAGAAAGCTCGTACGGTTACTGGGCTCTCTGCACCAGTAGGTGATGCATTTGATATAGACTACGTAGCGCACGAAATGGGGCACCAGTTTGGGTCTAACCATACATTTAATAATGATGTGGATGGTAGCTGCGGTGGCAATGCATCGCAAAACAATGCTTATGAGCCTGGTAGCGGTTCTTCTATTCTGGCCTATGCAGGTATATGCTCGCCCGATAATTTGCAGGCTCGTAGCGATGCTTATTTTCACGCTTCTAGCCTTACGCAGATACAGGCAAGACTGGCAGGTTCTCAAAATGTGTGTGCGGTAAGAACCAGTACTGGTAACAAACTGGTGTATCTGGCTCCGTTTACTGCCAACTATAAAATACCTTACAAAACCCCGTTTGAGCTGATAGCACCTACAGCAGTAGACTCTGTGGCAGATACGCTTGTGAGTTATTGTTGGGAGCAGTGGAACAGAGGTGATTTTGGTAAAAAGCTCCAACAGACCTTTTTCAAAGGACCTATTTTCCGCTCTTATTTGCCCAAGGCATACGACCCTGTTAGGGTATTCCCCAAAAACAGCCTTATACTGGCTGGCAACCTTACCAATGTGACCTCCAATGGTAATATGGGTGAAAAAGCACCTGATACTACCCGTTACCTGACCTTTAAGCTCACAGTACGTAATATATTCAACGGTTATGGTTGTTTTTTGTTTCCTGATGATACAGTGCATATAGATGCTATAAGCACGGGTGCTGCAAATAGCTTTGGCGGTTTTAAAGTAACAAGCCAAGGTACTACTGGTATAGCTTATGACGGTGGTTCTGCGCAAACCATAACCTGGAATGTGGTAGGTACCGATGCCGCACCTATCAATGCCAGCAACGTTATCATATATATGTCTACTGATGGTGGTAATACCTGGCCCTATACAGTGGGCACCTTCCCCAATAATGGTAGTGCCAATATTATAGTGCCCAATCCTCCGGCTAATACTGTTATTGGTAGGTTTAAGGTGAAGGCAGTAGGTAATATCTTCTTTAATGTAAACACCAGAAACATCACCATTCGCAATAATCCTTCATTGCCTACTGGTGTTGCTGCTTTCAGCTCATTGAATGCTAATGATATTAAAGTGTATCCGGTACCTGCTCATGATGTACTGAATATAAGCACCGCAATATCCAACAAACTGGAAGTAGCGGTGTATAGTGCTACCGGACAAATGGTATGGAGCGGCAATGTAAACGGGCAAGCGACAGTAGATGTAAGTACATGGGCAAGAGGTGTGTACCACATTCGTTTTGCTGATGCTGCCAATGGCGAAAGCCTAGCAAAGACTGTGGTCATAGAATAGTAATTATAAGCATCATAAATGTAGAGGCGCAGGGATTTTATTCTTGCGCCTTATTTTTTGGCAGGGTTATTGTAGAAAAATTAATAGAAGAGGGATTTTCAAGGTGATTTTTGGTGTGAAATCCTTAATTTTAAGACTTGTTTTTTTATACATGCCCTTTTGATGAAGGGCTGACCACTTTTTACTCAAACAAATTGAAATGAAAAAGATTTTTGTGAAGCTGGCATTGTGCGCCTCCATATTCGCATCAATGGGCTTGTCGGCATCAGGCAACTGGAAAGAAATAAACCCAGACCTAGCCCCCAAACAACTGCAATTGATAAAACCAGAGAAATACAAAGTATATACACTGGATGAAAATAACCTAAAAATCAGGTTGTGGAATGTAGCCAATACGCCAGAGCAAGGAGAGGTGTTTGCGCTGCCTATGCCAGATGGTAGTATGCGTGAGTTTAAAGTATGGGAAACGCCTATGATGCTGCCCGAATTGGCTGCACTGAACCCCGAGACCAAAACCTTTACGGCTACAGCTGTCGATGATGCTACTGTGAGTGCCAAACTAGACTTTACACTCTATGGTTTTCATGCCATGATATTTGATGGGGACAATACTTGCTTTATAGACCCATGGGATAACTACAGAGATGGATACTATCTGGTACACTACAAACATGACCTGAACCGCCCAGCCAATGAGCGTATGCAGTGTATGTTGCATAATGAGCCAGGTGGCGAACAACTGATGCATGCGGGTAGTGAACTGCCCCCAATGGCACAAAAAACCATAAACGGCTACCAGCTACGTACATACAGGCTGGCATTGTCTTGCTCCAACCAATATGCTAGAGCATCTACAGGGCTTACCACACCTACTAAGGCGCAGGTATTGGCCAAAATGACCACTACCATGAACCGTGTAAATGGTGTGTATGAGCGCGAGTTTTCGGCTACTATGATATTTACAGCTAACCAAAATGCATTAATATTTATAACTGCTACTGGGGATCCATTCAATGCAATAAATTCTAATCCAGGATCATGCCTTACTACCAACCAGACTCAATGTACATCTCTGATAGGCGCTGCTAACTATGATATAGGTCATGTGTTTACTACGGGCTCTGGTGGGCTGGCTACACTAGGTTGTGTGTGTTTGGGTGTCATCAAAGCACAGGGTACCACAGGTAGCGCATCGCCTACAGGAGATGCTTTTGATATAGACTATGTAGCCCACGAAATGGGTCACCAGTTCGGCGGTAACCACTCCATGGCT
>CAZRPA010000088.1:0-16068 GCA_964601855.1 uncultured Flavipsychrobacter sp.
AGCAAGTATCTGGGTGAGACCTTTGATATACATGGTGGTGGTATGGACTTACAGTTTCCGCACCATGAGAGTGAGATAGCCCAGAGCCACATAGCACATGGCTGTATGCCGGTGCGCTACTGGATGCACAACAACATGATAACCATCAACGGTAAGAAGATGGGTAAGAGCTATAATAATGTGATAAAACTATCGGAGCTGTTTAGCGGCAACCATCCGTTACTGGAGCAGCCCTACCACCCTATGGTGGTGCGGTTTTATATACTACAGACACACTACCGCAGCACACTAGACTTCAGCAATGAGGCACTGCAAGCGAGTGAGCGGGCTCTACGCCGGCTATGGGAGGCATATGAAGTGCTGCAAAAACTACCAACAAACAATAACAGCACTGCTGCTGATGCGGCACTGGATGCACAGGTGCGCAACTGGTGTGGTGAGTGTGCAGACTTTATGAACGATGACCTGAACACTGCCAAGGTAATAGCCAACCTGTTTGAGCTGGCACCGGTGATAAATGGCATAAAAGGCGGCCAGGTGAGTGCAAATGCACTGGCGGCTGATACTATGCTGCTGCTGCAAACGACGTGGAAAACCTATATGGAGGACATACTGGGCCTACAGGCACTGCAAGTGCAGCAGACCGATAAGCTAGATAAAGTGCTGACACTGCTGATAGAGATAAGAAAAGATGCTAAGAAGCGTAAAGACTTTGCGACAAGCGACCAAATACGCAATCGCTTGGCAGAGGCTGGAGTGGTGCTGAAAGACGAAAAAAACGGAGAGGTGAGCTACACTATAGAGTAACGGTAAGTGTACCTACATATACATAGTAATACAGCGGGCTGCCTATACATGGCAGCCCGCTGTGTATAGAGCGATATACTGAGTGCGTAAACTACGTAAAACAACGTAGAGAAATACTGTAAATCATGCAGGGGGATGGGGTGGGCTGTAGATAGTTTTGCTGTGTAATAAAAACAGATGTACTATGAACAGGAAACTCTACTCAATGATGGCTGCTGTGCTACTGGCAGGAATGACCAGCGAGGCACTAGCGCAAAACTGGCGAGATAAGAATGAAGGGCTGACACCCACATTTATAGCATCCAAGGTGTATGGCGAAGGTACTTCTATACTGCTTGCTAACTCTGCATTTGGATTCAACAATCATTTTTATAGCAGGCCAGATAGCAGCACTGCATTTGTGGCATCAGCGTCTACTTTTGGTGGGTATGGCACGTTGCAGTCGCAGATAGTAAAGGTGAAAGGTACACTGTTTGTGGGGGGCACCAATGGTATGTTCAGAAGCACAGACAATGGTGTGACCTGGACAAGGAGCAGTGCTACCACTGGTACTGTGTACTCGCTATATGCTGTAGGCGACACCATATATGCTGGTGTGGGTAGTGGGCTGGGCAAGGCTAAATACACCACCGATACCGGGCAGACATGGATAGACTTGGGCTATCCGGGCTTTATGGCTACGCATATACTGAAGGCTAATGGCGTGCTATATGTGGGGTCAAACTCTGGGCTTCAATTCTCGCCAGACCATGGCACTACATGGGTTACACCACCTACATCTACAGGGCTTTATGCACCTATAATAACCGGACTGGCTACACTGGGTGGCAGTGTATATGCTGCCTGCTCTACAGGTGTATACAAGACTATAGACGATGGTGCTAACTGGAGTGTGGTATTGCCAAGGTCTATGTTTTCGCTCACTACTATAGATACTTCTTTGCTGGGTGGTACTAATAACTATGGCATCTTTCAGAGCGACCAAACAGGCACTAACTGGAATGCTATAAACAACGGATTGCCCTACGTGGGTGCGGGATCGTATAACCCAGTAAATGACATAACCTACAATAGCCAGTTTGTGATAGCAATAACGGGTGGCGACAGTGCAGTGTATGTAACCAACCTAGCAGACCTAGGACTGAACCCAACAAGCCCAACAACTGCTGTAAACCAAGCAAGTATGCAAGCACCACAAAGTGTAGTGGTGTACCCAAACCCCGCTACAGATGTAGTAACCGTGGTGCTGAAAAGCAACAATACCACGCCTGCTACCATAGAAGTAATGGATGTAACTGGACGCACCATATATAGCACTGTGAGCACCACAACCCAAACAGAAGTACCCCTAAACACCCTGAATGCTGGCTGCTACTATGTACGTGTGACACAGGGCAACAGCAAAACAGTAGAAAAACTGATAATACTGAGGTAATTACTTATCACTGTAAAACCCGAAGAATGGCTACCTGCAAATGGTAGCCATTCTTAGTTAGAGAGGTTGTGGTATTATGTATCTAGTAGTTTGTTTTTGAAGGCAAAACTTATGAGCTCGGCGGTGTTACGTAACCCTAGTTTTTGCAGTATGTTGTTACGGTGTGTATCGGCAGTGCGTGGGCTAATGCTCATTTTGTCACCTATCTGTGCGCTACCCAGCCCATCGGCTAGGAGGGCTATGATTTCTATTTCTCTGCGGCTGAGGAGATTTACACGACTATCTGTAATAGACTGTGGCGAAAGCAAATGAGTAGTAAGATCTGCCGAGAAATATTTACCACCATCGCATACCCTTTTTATAGCTGTTTTGAATTCTTCTTTGTCGCTGGTTTTTATCAGGTATCCTTCTGCCCCATCTTGCATTACCTGACTTACCATATACTTTTCGTAGTGCATAGACAGGATGATGACCCGCACTTGAGGGTGTCTTTTTTTTAGTTCTTTAAGCGCCTCCAAGCCATTCATTACAGGCATGTTTATGTCGAGCAACACGAGATTTGGCTGGTGGCTATTCATGAGTTGCAGCAGCTCGCGTCCGTTGCCGGCTGTGGCAATGAGTTGGGTGTTTTCTATTTCGTTGATGATATGTACCAAGCCCTCGGCAAAGAGCTTATGATCATCGGCTATGATAATTTTTATATTCATGAGGCAAGGGGGATTTTAATAACAGTTCTCAATCCTGACTCTGTACTTTTTTCCATAGTCAGTTCTCCATTTACCTGTTGTACGCGGGTACGGATATTGAGTAGTCCCATACCGGCACGTTTGGTGGCATCGTTGATGCCTTTTCCGTCGTCTTCTACTACCAGCACCAGGTTGTTTCGCAGGTTGTATAATTGCATGTTTACGTTGGTGGCACCGCTATGTTTCAGCGCATTGGACAGTAGCTCCTGCGCCACACGGTAGAGGGTAAGTTTCAGTTGCTCGTCGTTGGGCACAGTAGCCCCAAGGTCTTCGAAAACGGCAGCAATGGAGGTGTGTGCAAAGGTATGCCTCACGAGCTCAGACAGCGCAGGTGCGAGCCCATATTGCTGTAGGGTGACGGGCAACATTTGGTAAGAAATATTGCGCACTTCGGTAGTTACATTATCGAGCATGGCAAGCGCAGTATCGGTGATGCCAGTAGGCTGCTGCAAGCTTATGCGCACCGCACCCAGTTGCTGACAAACACTATCGTGCAGCTCACGAGCTATGCGCTCGCGCTCATATTCTTGTGCCTGTATCACTGCTGCTATACCCTCTTTTTGTTGTATTTCTTTTTCATGTGCCAAGCGCAGTTTTTGGCGCACCTTCATGCGGCTGATGGTGATGTAGAACACCACTGCAACACCTATGATGGCGATAGCTAGTAGCGCTATGAGGTATCGCCCCTTAGCTATGGAAGCCTCATTGGCATTGATGGTTAGCTGGCGTATTTCATTTTCTTGTTTCAGGGCTTTTATTTGTTTCTCTTTTATTTCGTTTTTGTACTTAGCCTCCATGGCTGCTATAGCCTCGGCAGTGTTTTTGTTGTACATAGAGTCTTTGAGCACAAGTGCATCTACAAAGTTTTCGGCAGCTAGTGCGCCATTGCCGGTGAGCGCATAAGCCTCAGCCAGTACCTTGTGTGCCTTGCTTCGGTAGTCGAAGCTCTGTAGGTCTGTGCTGAGTTTGAGGCTCTGGAGTGCATAGGGTATTGCTTCTTTGTGCCGGCCTAGCTCATTGAGCAGGCTGGCTATAGCACAGGTGTTGATGGCCAGTGGGTCGGGTTCTTCTTTATCTTTCAGCATATTGTATGCTTTGGTCATATAGTGCAGTGATAGTGCATATTGTTTGTGCTCCTGGTAATAAGTACCCAGATTGCCATACACAAATCCGAGATTATACTCGTCTTTTGCTGCTTCAGAAATTTTGATAGAAGTAGTGTAGTAAATTAGCGCTAAGGAATCTTGCCCGTCGTCGTCATAAGCAATAGCCAGTGAATTATACCATCTTGCCAGTTTTTCCTCGGGCTCGTGCATTAGCTTCTTGACTCTGATGCACTCAGTAAAATTTTCAATAGCCTTTTTGTTTTGTTTCAGGTTGTTGTATATCAAACCTATGTTGCCCAGCGAAGAAGCAACAGCCGCAGTATCGTTCATCTGTTGTCTATAACTCATTGCTTTGAGGTGGCTGCTAAGTGCATCCTCCATCCTACCCATTTTGGTGTAAATGAGTGCTTTATTGTTGTGAATGTTGGCCACCCCTTTTTTAAACCCACATCTAATAGATATAGCCATTGCGCTGTCGTAGCAGTGAAAAGCACTATCGAACTTGCCGAGGTCGTCATAGATGGTGCCGAAAGAAACATAACAAATAGATACCCTTTTGGGGTTGTTTATGGTTCTGGCTATCTTGAGCAATGTATCATTGAGTCTAAGGGCGTGTTGTGGGTCATCATATTTTAGGGTTCTTATTCGGGCTATCTGCTGGTCTATGTAGACAGTATCTGACTGCTGCGCTGTAACAGATGACACAAAACCCACAAATGAAAGCACTAAAAAAAGGCTATAAAAAAAGGGATTACGAAAAGAATATGTATTCATAGATAATGTGTGTATTGCCAGAAAAAACTCTCTGTTTCACTAAAATAGTCAAAATATAGTAAGGAGTACGGAATCTATAAAAACAAACTATTTTCATTGGCTGTGTAATAGAAGTGCAGCAGATCGTAACAAAAAAGCTCAAAAGTTATCTTTACAAAAAATTTTTTGGCTGGTAAATGGTTGTTTTTTTTTGTTCATATTGTTTTTAACCGATAACTTTAGCGTGCAAAATATCCCTTTTGCAAAACTTTAAAATTAATTAAAACCAAAAAAATGAAAAAAAGTTTACTATCAGTCGCTGCCTTTCTGGCTTTGGGTTTGACCAGTAATGCACAGTGGACAGAAAATTTCGAAACAACTACTGGCACATCATTGCCTGCTGGCTGGTCACAAACAGTAGCAACGGGTGCAGTAATTAGTGATTCTGTGGGTTGGAACTCAGGTACTAACACAACTTTGGGCACTACTGACTTTCCTATGTTTCCACACACAAGATATGTGGCAGTTAATGATGACAGAAGACAATTTGCTAACAACACAAATAGTTTTTTGACATCACCTACATTTTCTTTGGGAACTGGTAACTGGTGGTTAAAATTTGATTGTTCATTTTTAGGAAGAACAATTGGTACTTCAACTGAAACAGCGAAAGTAGAAATATCTACAGATGGTGGCACTACATGGACAGTGGTGTCTACACTAACAGGCAATTCTACTAATTGGTGGGAAATGCGTCATATAAACCTTACTGCATATGCAGGTATGTCTAACCTTAAATTAGGTTTCAGATATAATGATGGCGCTGGATGGCTGTATGGCTGGGGAATAGATGATGTAGAAGTATTTTCACCAGCAGCAAACGACATAGCGCTTACTGCTATAGCACCAGCTACTGGTACGCCAAACTCTTATGGTTTAGGTGGAGCTAACATATCTGTGTTGGGTCAGGTTTACAACAACGGTGGTACTACTATTACTTCATTCAATGCTAAGTATGTATTTAATGGTGGACCAGTGGTTACCAACGCTGTAACTGGTGTAAGTATAGCACCATTTACATCTGGTACATTCACTGCTACTACTCCTGTTACTCTTCCTGCAGCTGTAGGACCTTACCAATTGCAGGTATGGGCAGAGCTAACTGGCGATGCAAACTCAGCTAACGATACAGCTGGACTGGATACACTGAATACAGTAGGATTTATGCCTACAAAAGTACTTGCTGTAGAAGAAGCTACAGGTACATGGTGCCAGTGGTGTCCACGTGGTATCGTGTTCATGGATTCTCTGCATACCCTTTATGGCAATGCTGTGAGCCTTATAGCTGTACACAACAATGACCCTATGGAAGTAGCTGCATACGATGCATGGATGGGTACACAAGTAGGTGGTTATCCTTCTGCAATGGTAGATCGCCGTTATGAAGTAGATCCAGGTGTTAGCCTGCTAGATGCTTATACTCAGTTGAGCGATGATTTCGGATTTGCAACTGTAACTGCTGTTCCTACGCTTACAGGTAGCAGCCTTTCAGTAGCAGTAACTGTAAAACCAGCACTTAACCTTAACGGTGCAAAACTGGCGCTGGTAATAACTGAAGATGACCTATCAGGAACAGCTAGTGGCTGGAACCAAGCTAATGCTTTCAGCGGATCATCTACTAACATCCTTACAGGTGGTGGCATTAACTACAACGCACTCCCTAACCCAATACCTGCTGCACAAATGAACTACGACTTCGTAGCTCGTTCTATAGACCCATCTGCTACAGGTGGTGCAGGTTTGCTGCCAGCTAGCATGGTGTACAACACAGATTATACCTATACTTTCAACAAAACTCTTGCTTCATCTTGGGTAGCTAACAAAGTACACGGTGTGATATTGCTGATAGACGGTGCAAATGGTGCAGTATTGAACAGTGCAAACTTTGCTGCAGTAGTAGGTGTATCTGACATCAACGCAGGTGTAGAAAACTTTGTTGTGGCTCCAAACCCAGCATCTACGCAAGCAAACGTGATTTTCGATCTTAAGAACAGCGGTAACGTATCTGTAACTGTTTATGACATGGTGGGCAGAACAGTATATACTGTTCCTTCTTCTTTCATGAATGCTGGTACTAGCCGTATATCATTGCCTTTGGATAATTTCTCTACTGGTCTTTACAATGTAAAAGTTCAGACTGAGAATGGTACAATCACTGGCAAATTCAATGTGGTTAAATAATCACTTCGAATACTAGTTTTTTCACAACGGCTGCTTCTTTACCAGAAGCAGCCGTTGTGTTTTTTATGTAGTCTCGTGTAGTATACCTCTTCACTCCAGTTTGCGAATGTGCATAACTGCCAGCAAAAATGTGAGTAACTATTGCGAGCAAAAAACAGCCGAAAGAACGAAATGACTGGTATTTTATTGCAAAAAGTGGCTAAAATCTTATAAAATCCTTAAAATGGGGGTGGATATTTTTGTAATGACATAAATTTTCAATAATTTGCACAGATAAATTGAATGATTATGAAAAAGTTTTTTACACTACTATCACTTGCCGGTGCTTTATTAGCCGGTGGGTCAACATATGCGCAGTCTATTGGTGTTCAGCATGATACTGTGACGATATCAGGGGCTGGTTTTCACGAAGCGTATAATTATATAGTAAACAATACTACATCTCCAGTAACTGTAGAATGGAAAGTAATAGCTTCTAACTTCCCTAGCGACTGGGTAGCAAACACAGGTATATGCGATAACAATACATGTATTTCTGGTGCTGGTCTGTGGCCTGCAGGTACTTTATATGAAACCGCACCCTATGCAGCATCGGTTACTACTGGTATGTTCAAAATGCAAATAGACTTAGCATACTCTGCCGGTACAACAACTACTGGTACATATTATATGCGTGTTCGCCTCAACAATAAATTTGCTGCTGGTGATACTGCTATCCAAACTTATGTAGTTACAAAAACCCCATCTTCTGTAAAGGTTGTGAAATCAACGGGTGATGTAACTATGTATCCTAACCCTGCAACTACCGCACTGAATGTAGTGTTTGATGCTAATGCAGACATTAAAAATATAGCGGTTTACAACATTATAGGCAAACAAGTAAACATGTTCAGAGTAGGTGGTAACACTAGCGCAAGCCTTAATGTGGAGAATCTGTCTGCTGGTATCTACTTTGTAAGACTGATGAACTCAAACGGTGAAGTAGTAGCTACACGCAAGTTTACAAAACAATAATTTTTCTTACTTACCATACTTATAGGGCAGTCTGCAAAGGCTGCCCTTTTTTATGGCATTACGTTATCAAGTCAGAGACAGCACTATGAAGGCTGAGACCAAGAATTGACCAGATGCAGAAAGGTGCTGCTATCTTTATCGAACAAGGCAGGATTAAATAACTCTCTGGGTAGTATGAACCAAGTAGTCACCACACCCACTGCGGGCGAACCTGTACATATAGCCGTACCTTCCTGCTTGTGTGGGTCTTGCTACTCCTTGTTGGCTACATTTCATCTCCTGGCTACGTGTGGCAAGCCCTCACACATGAGCATTGCCAATGAAAAGCCCGTAGCACCACCGTCATATAAGACAGAAATATGGGTAATGATACTGGCAGGGTGCACCACTGTGTGCGGACTGCGATAGATGAAACTCATAACGGGTATTCGAATGTGATACTAGCAAAAGTAGGCTGCATAAAAAAGTGGCAACCGGAAAAGGGTTGCCACTTTGTGTATAAAGAACTGTATGCTACTACTGCCTATGACTCCTGAGCAGTATTATCTTTTTTGGTATCGATATCAAATTTTTTGCCACTCATTTTTTCCAGTAGCATTATTCCCATCATGTTTTCGAGGTTGCTGCCGCCCTGGCCGCCGCCGCCCGAAATGAGCATGTCTGGTATGAGCTTCATATTGCTGGCAGCTATTTTTTCTACTACCTGTATCTGCCCGAAGACGTCTTTGCCCATAGCATCGGTTTGTAGCTTGTAAGACTCGGCGGTAGATTTACCTTTAGCCAGTATTACCTCTGCTTCAGCCAGACCTACCTTTGATGTAGCCTCGGCCTGTGCCACAGCGGTAACACGGGTCGCTTCAGCCTCGGCAGTAGCTTTAAGTCTGGTAGCCTTAGACGCACCCTCTGCTGTGAGCTCTACTGCCTTGGCGGCACCTATAGCACGTTCTACATCGCTATTGGCTATGTTTTTAGATATTTCTACACCACGCTCAGAGTCTACTACTTTTGGCTGCATGTCTGCTTGTGCTTTCATGTTGGCCAGAAGTTTTCTTTGTTCTTCGGCTTCTGTCTGCGTTTTGTAGGTTATTTTCTCTTGCTCAGCTATCTGCTTGTCCGATACTATTTTAGTAAGCTCTACAGGCAATACTACATCGGCTATAAGTGTGTCTTTAGAGTCGATAAAATGTTCTTTAAGCACCTCTACTATGTGTGATTTGGCTGTAGCCTGTAGTTCTTTACGTTGTGTATAAAGATCGAGTGCCTTGATGTACTGAGCTGCATTGCGGAAGTGCGATGATATAGCAGGCTCTAGTACCTGAGATATCAGACTCTGCACAGAACCCTGATTGGCAATAACCTTTGGTGCATTCTCCATAGGGATGTGAATGATAACATTGACATCCATGTTTACGCTAAACGCATCGGCTGTGCGGAGTGTAATGGTTTTGAGGTTGGAGTCGAGGTCGTGTGCATTAGATCTACTATCTGCCCAGCTCAGGGTTATCTGGTTGGTTGGCACCATATCTACTTTGTAGGTTTTGGTGTTTACGGGGTGCTTGCCAGGGCCTAGCGGTTCCTTCCATATACCTTTGAAACCATTCTCCACTATTTTGGCATTCACTTTGGCATCGGTAGTGTCTTCGCCACGCTCGCCTACATAGCTGGTTACCACCCCACACTTACCTATTTCTACCACAGTCATCTGCACCTTTTCTATAGATGCAAACCACGGATTGATGGCATAATTACCAGAGCGGAGCACGGGTATCTGCAAACCTTTCTGACCATTGGATGCCAAGAAAGCTGCGGGGTCTTGAAAGTTGTTGTGTTTGTCGAGCGGCACCTCGTCGGCAGCTATCTTGGAGGGGTCCATGATAGGGCGACCTTCATTGACTGTAACAATACCTATTTCGTCGGCATTGATGCTGGTCCAGAACTGATTAGTATCAACCCTGAACAAAGAAGTGTTGATACGGTATTTACCGGGCATGAGCACCTCTAGCTGACGACCCTTTTCGCCACCATTATTTATAAACGACTCCCCATCTAGGAAGTTGAGGTGACCATCTATTTTTTTACCCAGCAGCCTACCCTCTGGTATACCTGCACCATCCATAGCCGTAACCAGCCCAATGTAACCACCTGCTACATCTACTATGCGGTCAACAGAGACCTTGAACAGCATAGTATTGATGCGGTAGTTACCTGGGCCTAGTACACGTATCTGTGGCCCTTTCTGGCCTTTATTGGAAAGGAATTTTTCGGCATTCTGGTAGTCATCACAATCTACGGGGGTAGCAAATATGCGTCCTCTTTCGCAAGGTTCGCCCGCAATAGACTCTACATTACCCACCTGATCTTCGCCTATAATGATGACACTCACAATCTCTACCTGAAACAGATAAGGATTGATACGGTGTTCGCCATCGGGCAATATGGCCACCTGTGGTCCTTTTTGTCCACCATTTGCCAGAAAAGCTTCGCCATCCTGGTACATATTGCACTCTACTGGGCGTGCAAAGAGCTGACCGGAATCGAGCGGCTCGCCGGTAATGGCTGTAACCAAGCCTACTTCACCCTTTTTGATGTTGATGAACTTGTACTTGCGTGTTTTGTAAATGAAGGGGATAAGGAATCTGAGGCCAGGACCCAATATACGGGCTTGTACACCCACCTCATTGCTGCGGGCTACGGTTCGGTTTTCGGGCATGGTGGCACCAAACCAGCGTCTTTCTAACACTACAATTTCGTCTCCTTTGGCATTGACTATAGACTGGTAAAGGAGAATAAGGACTAGTACAGCCAAAATAATGCCTGAGGGGTTGGCTAATAACTGCTCTAACATAAGGTGGGTATCCGACAGGGAATGTAAACTTTCGGAGAAGGCAAAATTACAGATATTTTTATATCCGCAATGAAAAATCGGGGGTATTAACCCTTAGTTAATGGTGCGCCTGATAAAGTTGTAAAAGAGCACAGGTGTCATAAAACACGTTATTGTGTCTGGTATGGTGACAACCAGAAAATGGATGAACAATAATGAATAAATCCGGGAAGAAAAATGGGGAAGAAAAAACAACTTGTTACACCGATACTAAGTAAAGACACTATGAATGGAAAAATAAGTGAGTAAGGCGTAGGAAATACATAAAATGCGGCACTTAGATTTCTTTTTTTAGAATAAAACTCTTATTTTTCAAAATATTAACTAAGCTCTTCTGTATTTTATGATAATAGGTGTATTGAAAGAACAAGCCCCGGAAACACGTGTTTCCCTGGTGCCCGAAGTAGTAACTGCACTGGCCAAACTGAAAGTAAGTATCTGGATAGAAGATGGCGCAGGAGTAGCCGCTTTCTTTAGCAATGACGCATATATAGCGGCAGGCGCAGAGATAAAAACAGCAGCAGAAATAAATACACAAGCAGATATGGTACTGACCATACAGCCTACCAATGCTGGCAACGCCAAGTCCGGTGCGGTGCTGATGGGTATATACCAACCACTATTTAACCACGCACAAATGCAACAGTGGGCAGATAAGGGATATACGGTATTCAGCATGGATACTATACCCCGCACCACCCGTGCACAATCTATGGATGTGCTGAGCTCGCAAGCCAATATAGCAGGCTACAAGGCAGTGCTGCTGGCGGCATATAGCTACTGCAGGTACTTCCCGATGTTTATGACCGCAGCAGGCAGCATACCACCTGCCAAGGTGCTGATACTAGGTGCTGGTGTGGCTGGGCTGCAGGCTATAGCTACTGCTAAGCGACTAGGGGCAGTGGTAGAGGTGTTTGACACGCGCCCAGCAGTGAAGGAAGAAGTAATGAGCTTGGGGGCAAAATTTGTGGAGGTAGAAGGTGCGGCAGATGCATCGAAAGCAGGAGGCTATGCAGTGGAGCAAAGTGAAGATTTTCAGCGTAAGCAAAGAGAAAAGATTCATGAACATGCCAAAAAATCGGACATTATAATAACTACTGCTCAGATACCGGGCAGAAAAGCACCTATACTCATCACCAAGGCTATGATAGAAGACATGCGCCAAGGGTCTGTGATAATAGACATAGCTTCTGTGACTGGTGGGAATACCGACCTGACGCAAGATAACCAAACAGTGATGCACAATGGTGTAGCCATAATAGGCAACTCGGCACTGGCAGCCACAGCATCGTCAGATGCCAGCAAGGTGTATAGCAAAAACGTGCTCAACTTCACAAAACTGATACTGAATGCAGAAGGTGGTATCAATCTAAACTTTGAAGATGATATAGTGAAGGGTACTGTAATAACACACGGAGGCAAAATAGTAAACGAACGAGTGCAGGCGCTGAGGTAGCACCTCACATCACTATTGCGCAGCTAGTATGTGCGGCAGCCTGTTCTGCACCTATTCTTAATAAACAATTAATTCAATCAATAATTATGGAATCAATAATCAGTTTGTTTACCGACCCAGCCACTTACAGGCTCATGACCATTGTGATACTATCTATATTCTTGGGTATAGAGGTGATATCGCGCGTGCCATCTGTGCTGCACACACCGCTGATGAGTGGTGCCAATGCCATACATGGTGTGGTGATAATAGGTGCCATCATAGTGATGGGGCAGGCACACACAGACGACTATCTGGCACTAGTATTGGGCTTTCTGGCTGTGATACTGGGTACACTGAATGTAGTGGGAGGATTTGTAGTGACTGATCGTATGCTGGAAATGTTTGGGAAGAAAAAGAAGAAGTAAAATTCCAAAGGGGAAAATTCCAAATCCCAAAGGGAAAATTCCAAAAAGGAAAATTCAAATCCCAAAGGGAAATGTAGAGAACTATTAGAAATTAATTGGTAATGAATGAGCTGGGGATGAGATGTTTAAAATTTGCAACTAATGTCAGAGATTATTGCCGATTATTAAAACATGACACTATAAACCTGGTTTACATAAAGCAAATAGTACGGTCCTCATCGTCAATAGGAGCAAATTATATAGAAGCAAATGAAAATTTAGGAAGACAAGATCTATTAATGCATTTGAAGATATCGAGGAAGGAAGCAAAAGAGAGACAATATTGGATGGATCTAATAATCACAGAAGATGAAATAACACGTATTGGTTTGAAAAAAGAAGCAGAGGAAATAAGACGGATATTCTCTGCTATCATAAATAAGATACAAGGGCAACAAACAAACTAAAAATTGAATTCATAAAAAAGAGCAATGTGCCTATTATTAGGGATTGTAGTTTAGGAAATTAATTTGGTTTTTGGGATTTAAATTATTTGACATTTAATTACATCGTATGGAAAACATGATACTGCAGTTAATTTATTTGATAGGCTCTATTACTTTCATCATGGGTCTGAAAATGCTATCGCACCCAGATACTGCCAGGAAGGGTAACCTGCTGGCGGCTGGTGGTATGACACTGGCTATACTTGGCACCATATTTCTGTACAGAGATGAAAATGGAGAAGGACTGCGCAACTATGCATGGATATTTGCTGCACTGGCAATAGGCACTGTAGTAGGCACATCGGTGTCTAAAAAAGTACAAATGACGGCAATGCCAGAAATGGTGAGCCTGTTTAACGGTATGGGTGGTGCGTGTGCCATGCTGATATCGATAATAGAATACCGCCACATAATGGCCAATATAGCCACTCATACGCCCGGCATAGGTACTATGATAGTGGTGGTGCTGGGTATGCTGATAGGTACAGTATCATTTG
This sequence comes from uncultured Flavipsychrobacter sp., assembly GCA_964601855.1. Lineage (GTDB taxonomy): Bacteria > Bacteroidota > Bacteroidia > Chitinophagales > Chitinophagaceae > Nemorincola. Next base: position 13,832 of record CAZRPA010000088.1, read on the forward strand.
CAGGTAGTATCATAGCCTGGGGCAAGCTAAACGGCAGTATAAAGGACCGTACCATAGCCGGTGGACAGGCTATCAACTTTATACTGTTTGCCGGTATGATAGTACTGGTAGCGATGGTGGCTAGTGGCCAATTTACAGATATGCCCGCATTGTTTTATGGTATACTGGTGCTGTCTGCACTGTATGGTATATTGTTTGTGATGCCTATAGGTGGGGCAGATATGCCGGTGGTGATATCGCTGCTCAACTCGTTTACGGGTGTGGCAGCAGCCTTTGGTGGTTTCTTGTATGACAACCCTGTAATGCTAACTGGTGGTATATTGGTAGGGTCGGCAGGTACTATCCTTACTATACTGATGTGCAAGGCAATGAATAGATCGCTGAAGAATGTGCTTATAGGCTCGTTTGGTGGGGCAAAAGCTGGCGCGGGTGCTGCGGGTGGCAAGGAACAGGGCAACTACAAAGAAATATCGCTAAACGACACCGCGGTGCTGATGGCATATGCCCAAAAAGTAATGATAATACCTGGCTACGGACTGGCTGTAGCACAAGCACAGCATACCTGCCACGAGCTAGAAAAAGTACTGAACGAAAAGGGTGTAGAAGTGCTGTATGGCATACACCCTGTAGCGGGCAGGATGCCTGGCCACATGAATGTGCTGCTGGCAGAGGCAGATGTGCCCTATGAAAAACTACTGGAAATGGAAGATGCCAATGACCAAATGGGCGGTACTAACGTGGTGCTGATACTGGGCGCCAATGATGTGGTGAACCCGGCAGCAAAAGAAGACCCGACTAGCCCTATATATGGTATGCCTATACTGGAGGTGGAGAAAGCCGAACATGTGATAGTGAATAAACGCAGTATGAAGCCTGGCTATGCAGGAATAGAGAATGAACTGTTCTTCCGCCCTAAATCTTCAATGCTGTTTGGCGACGCCAAAAAAGTGCTGCAATCGCTGGTTACGGAGTTAAAACAACTATAATAGATAGCTGTTTGGCAGTACAAAACTGGCAACAGAAACGAACTGAGTGAGAGAATATGCAGACGACTTGTAACAAATTTCAAAACTTTAACTAAATTTATGCCATGGTAAGTAAGAAGAACGGCCTGGTAATAACAGCACTAGGGATATTATCATTATTCGTATCGGTTATATACATATCCTCGTGCACCAGAACTCCGGGTGAGTTTCCCTATTCGTGTAGTGGTGTAGTATGCCAAAATGGTGGCAGATGCGATAGTGGCAAGTGTGTATGTCCGGTGGGCTTTGAGGGTACTAATTGCGCTACAGGAACAGTAGATAAGTTTATAGGCAACTGGAGAGTAACGCAAACTGTACTAGGTAGCGACTCTGCTAATCTTGTAAACACTCAGACCACCTACACTATGCGCCTGATGCGCACAGCAACTAACACTACGTTCTTTCTGTATAACTTTAATGACAATCCTACATATAGTAGTTTGCTATGCAGGATAGACAGCATTAAAAGGAACGATTTCAGTATTGATACTACTTCCTCTACAAATATGATTTACGATCAGTTTAGGGTAAGAAAGGGTTATGGTTTTATCATCAACAACGACTCTATAAGTGTACAGGTGTTTGTGCGTAGACTAAATAGCACTGTAAACTGGCAAAACGACACCATGGCTCTGGGTCTGAAAAAACTCTAACTAATACACTGTAGCAGTGATGCTTCATGCACTTAAGTGTAGTGACAAACAACAGGAGAAAAATTAGGATGAAAACTATCTGAAAATTCTCAAAAAAATATTTGCAAAACACAATTTTCCGTTTTACTTTTGCAATCCCTTTACGCACTTAGCGAAGTGCTAGCAGCGGAAAAGGAAACAATAGTTCTTTTAAAAAGCCACTTTAGCTCAGATGGTAGAGCAACTGATTTGTAATCAGTAGGTCGCTGGTTCGATTCCGGCAAGTGGCTCTGGTAAGATTTAAACTATAAAAGTGATTAAGCAGACAAATGGTTAATCACTTTTTTAAGTTTAAACTGAATGGGCACATTCCACAAGCGGCCAACGTGAGCAGACTGTAAATCTGCCGTCTTTAGACTTCGGAGGTTCGAATCCTTCTGTGCCCACATCAACAATGTGAAAAACTGTATACCTGATAATAAGCGATAAACCGCCTACTATTTTTTACAAGTTTTCACATTTTTTACAAGCGGGAGTAGCTCAGTTGGTAGAGCGACAGCCTTCCAAGCTGTAGGTCGCG
>CAZRPA010000089.1:0-10844 GCA_964601855.1 uncultured Flavipsychrobacter sp.
CACCTCCGGGGGTAGCACTGCTCAGTGTGCTTGTTACACCTGCGCAGAAAGTTAATAGACCCGTAATAGGGGATGGAAGTGGGAGTACTGTGAGTGTTGCAGTAGCGACGCAACCACCCGGCAAAGAATAGGTAACAACACAAGTTCCTGCCCCTACCCCACTCACAATACCTGTACCTAAACCGACTGTAGCTATACCCGGACATGCCGTACTCCAAGTACCACCGGGAGTAGGATGCAAAACGATAGTTGTCGACCCAACACAAAATGAAAAAGTACCAGAAGGAGCAACAGGAGTGGCTGTGACTGTAACAATTGCAGTGGTAAAACAACCCGCACTAACCGTATAGGTAATAGTGGCGGTACCACCTGCGACAGCTACACCAGTCACTATACCAGTAGTAGCACCCACAGTTGCTACTGCAGTATTGCTACTGCTCCATGTACCACCCGGAGTACCGTGTGATAAGGTAGTTGTAGACCCTGAGCAGGTAGATAATGTACCGACTATAGGACCGGGAGTAGATACAACGTTGAGCGTAGCAATGGTCGAACATCCCGCCCTTACATAACTAATTAAAGAAGTACCGGAAGACACGCCAGTAGCAACACCAGATATAACACCTATAGTTGCAATAGGTATTGAACCTGAAAACCAGAAACCACCAGCGGGCGTACTGGCAAGGGCTGTAGTAGCCCCTACACATACTCCAAGCGAACCCGTGATAGGAGTGGGCACTACATTGACACTTACAGTAATAGTGGAAAAACAAGTGGCAATACCATAAGTAATTGTAGTCGTACCAATTGACAATCCAGATACTACTCCTGTAGTGGAATTTACAGAACCAACTGCTGGATTAGAACTACTCCATGTACCACCAGCTACCGGATTTGAGAGTGTTGTAGTAGCACCAAGACAAGCAATATTGGTACCGGTTATAGCGCCAGGAGAAGCTACAACAGTGACTACTATACTAGTAGCACATCCACCAAAAGCATAACTGATTGTAGCTGTACCAACACCCGTACCTGTAATAACACCAGAGGTAGCACCTACAGTAACAACTGCGGCATTAGAGCTAGACCAGCTACCTCCAGGGGTTGCACTGGATAATGTAACAGACGAGCCTATACAGATAACAGATGTACCAGTAATTGAAGCAGGATTAGGATTGATAGTAACGACTGTGCTACCTGTAGACCCACATACGCCATTGCTGGTAGCTACTGTATATGCAATAGTAGCCGGAGCGGTAAACCCTACCGGATGCATGTAAACAGGATTGATAGCTGCACCTGTGTATGGAATAGTAAGGGCAGCATTGTTGTACAACCATGTAAAAGGAGACCATGTAGGTGCTGATATCGTAGCAGTCAAAGAAACATTGTCCAAATAAATATTATTACCATTTTGGCTATTTCCTGATATGATAACATAATTGGTAGCACCTGTATAAAAAGCTGGTATTGTACAGGTATACTGATACCAGCCTGATACACCCGGCGCAGATGTGCCAGTTAAAGAACCTGTTATGGCCGCTATACCACTCCGCGGCACAAAACCTAGGGTAGTAGCTCCACCCACTGAGGCAGAAGTGTTGACATAAACCGTAAGCCCTTCTGTGTTATAAGCAGCACCAGTAAAGGCGGACATATCTCTGTATACCCAAAAGGAAAGAGTGGCAGTATTGACCCCTACCATACTAAACGAAGGGGAAGAAAGAGTAGCAACACTACCTGCTGGTAAACTTCTACAATTGAATATAGCAACATTAGTGCCAGCATACGCAGCACCTATGGTAGGTAATGTAGCCATTGTGCCATCTATTTGATACCACCTGCTAGACGCGGCACCATTATATGACCATGAATTTATAGGTATTCCACTAGTAGTAGGCACTCCACTTTCCCAGCCCTGAAGCGGAAAAAGATTATAAGTAGAGGCACCAGCTGCCGTCAAAGTAAGACTACCATTGTTACATACCGAAGCTGACAACGGAGAAATGGAAAGTGGTGGTGGTGCGGTGTTGATAGTAACTGTACGTGTGGTGAAACAGGTAGAGGAATGGGTATAAGTAATTGTTACCACTCCAGCTGTTACTGGGGTAAAAATACCCGTGGTGCTACCAATAGTGGCTATCGACGAACTACTGCTGCTCCATGTGCCACCAGCAGTAGTGTTAGAAAAAGTATCTATGCTGCTGGAGCAAATAGTGGAAGAACCAGCAATAGACGCCAAAACTGTAGGATTGACAGTGACAACCTTGGTGGCTACACAACCACTACCATAAGCATAAGAAATAGTGGTAGTACCAGCAGCTACAGGTGTAACGATGCCTGAAGTATTTATAGTAGCTACAGCAGTGTTGCTAGAGCTCCATGTACCGCCTGATGCAGAATCTACATAGGCACCAGTGGTGCCTAAACACAATACATCGGGACCAAAAATAGGACTTGAAGTACCAAACGTAATATAGACATTGCGTATACTTTGCGTAGAGGAAGCGCCACCAGTAGAACCGCAGAAACCAAAATAACCAGTTGTACCTATAAGAAAGAAACCAGTCATATTAGGAACTGAACTGTAATTCAAGTACACATTTATATTTCCAGCACTATAGGTTATTTTAACGTGGTGCCAACCTCCATCAGATACATAAGTTTGGTTGCTCAATGATGATATCCGATTTGCCGCCACTCCTTCTACATAAGTACCAGTGAATCCTGCTGGGTAACCATAAAGCGATACAAGAGGATCATTGGGCACACCATCATTATCGTAAGAATCTAATATTAGCACCAAACCATTAGGATTGGTAGGAAGACCTATTCCACCACCGCCTACAAACCCAGAAAGTGGGTTAACGATCCAAAAAGCCATGCCATCTGCTATTGCCCAAGACGATGGATTGGGTATAATCTGAAAATCGAACTCAACAGTAAATGAACCACAACCAGTAAGGTTTTGAGGGGTAGCATACCATACCCTACCCGCCTGACCACCTGCTGGTGGAGTTAACTGAACAACAGGAGCCGGAGCTGTAGCACTCCCCCCTATAGACCAACCTGCAGGAACAACAGGCAATGTACCTGTAGCTAATGTTATTGATGTTTGAGATAGGGAATAAAGGGGTAGTATGAATAATATGTATACAAGTAAATACTTTCTCATAGTTTAACGATTACTTTGCCATTCGGTAATTATTGCTTCATAATTACAAGTCCAAAAATATAATAAATAACTTAAAATGACCTGAATAAAAACAGGGGCATTTTTCATAATTTAAAAAACAACAAAACCTATATACTGACAGTTAAAAAGGTTTAGCAAACAAATAGATTTATCACTACAGTACAGAACTATGGCGTGCACTCTGCATAATTAGTTAGTATTGAAGCGGGGTACACAGTGTATGTAAAAACAAAACAGGCAGGATCGAAATCCTGCCTGTTTTGTCGCAGCAGCTATTATGTATATAATATGCAACAACGTAGATGATAAAAAGACTACTAATGATGCGTCATGTGCTTTTCTTTCTGACGTTTAACCTGATTGACCAAAGAATCGAATGCAAGGTCGAAAGACTGCTCGAAAGTTTTGCTCTGGTGTTTTACAAAATAAGAGTGTTTGGGTACATACACTTTTATCTCAGCTACCTTGTCTCGTACATTTTGTGAAAAATTATCTAGTTTCAGATACACCTCTGCGGTAATTATCTTGTCATGAAACGTTTGCAATTTTTCAATTTTTGCATTTACATGTTCTAAAAGTTTGCTGTCGGCATCGAAATGCACTGTCCTGATCTGTACATTCATAGTTTGTTCATTTTGTGGTTAAAATAATAAATCAGCCTCTCGGATGATTTTGTTTGTGAATCTGTTTTAGTTTATCAATATTATTGTGAGTGTATATCTGTGTAGCTGCTAGGCTGCTATGACCCAGCAAGTCTTTGATAGCCTGTATGTTGGCACCGTTATTGAGCAAATCTGTGGCAAACGAATGCCTGAGTACGTGTGGACTCTTTTTTTTCATGGTAGTGCACTGTGCCAGATATTTACGCACTATTCGGTACACATACATAGCATATACCGGCTCTCCGCTATCCAATACCAACAAAAATTTATGTTTACTGTTTTCCAGTGCTTTTTTGTCTTGCAGATATTGACGCAGAGAATCTAACAAAGCATCACTTACAGGCACCAAACGTTCTTTGTTGCCCTTGCCGGTAATTCGTAGTTGTTTTTGCCCCCACTCTACATCTGACTCTTTGAGTAGCAACAATTCATTGCGTCTGATGCCGGTAGCATAAAGCAACTCACATATGAGTCTGTCTGTTTGTCCTGCAAAGCCATCCTCAAACTGCACTTCTTCGAGCAGAAATTTAGTTTCAGTATCCTTAATAGCTACTGGCAGACGCTCGGGCAATCGCTGAGCATGTAATTTCCTTATGGGATCTTGAATAGTGAAGCCGTTTTTTCTGAGAAACTTATAAAACGCGCTAATGCTGGATAATTTACGATTGAGCGTACCAGCGGTCATTTTGTTGTCTTTCATGTCTGCCAACCAGCTCCTAACATGAAAATGAGATACCTGATCTACGTCATTGATACCATATGTAGCCTCCAGATAATCGCCAAACATTTTAATGTCCCTGCTATAAGCAGTGAGTGTATGAGGAGAATAGCGTCTCTCAAACCGGAGGTGTTGTAAAAAGTCCTGTAGCCTTTTGTCTAACATAGTGTACCCGCAATTGTAAATTTAATCATTTACAAGTGCGGGTACAAATTTATTTTTAATTTCCACCTAAAAGTGGTGTTATCTCAGTATTAACTTTTATTTGTCAAGCTCTCCATTTACCATCTGAAGACGGTAAACGGCTTTCAGAATTTCGGTTCTGCGCCTGATAGATGGCTTAGTGAAAGATTGTCTTTCGCGAAGCTGATTAAGCGTACGAGATTTCTCATACTTCTTTTTATACTTTTTCAGCGCTTTGTCAATATTTTCGCAGTCTTTTGAGTCGATTATCAGCATATTATATACCCCCTTTTGATATTTGGGAATGCAAAGGTACCCATTTCTATTAAAACAACAAATTTATTTTGATGCATTTTTCCATTTACCAACATTATGCTCAGAATAATGTGGATAATAACAAAAAACATGCACCATTACTCCTGTTAAGACAGTACATACAAAGGCAATTGTAAGGCTGATGCTAAATATGTACCTTAGCACCGTACAACACTCCCATGCCTACCAATACTAGCCAACAGATATACACTGGTTTTCTAAAACCCTTAGCTGACTTTGTGGTAGCGCTCACTGTGTTTGTAATACTATCCCCTGTATTTGTCATTGTTGTTTGCTGGCTTACGATAGCCAATTCTGGTAAACCTTTCTTTTTCCAGCGCAGACCCGGCAAAAACGAAAAGATCTTTAAGGTCATTAAGTTCAAAACAATGAATGACCGCAAGGATAAACAGGGCAATTTGTTGCCAGATGCCGACAGACTAACACCTATTGGAAGATTTGTGAGGAAAACATCGCTAGATGAAGTGCCACAGTTGCTGAATGTGATAAAGGGCGACATGAGTATAGTAGGTCCTAGACCACTATTAGAAGAATACTTACCATTATATAATCCCACCCAACAACTACGGCATAGCGTGAAACCAGGCATTACCGGCTGGGCACAAGTGAACGGCAGGAATGCAATATCGTGGAAGCAAAAATTTGAGTATGATGTGTGGTATGTAAACAACATTGGCTTTTTGCTAGACTTCAGGATACTGCTGCTGACGGTGAGGAATGTAGCTAAGTCGGAAGGTATAAGCTCAGGCACATCTGTAACTATGGAAAAATTTACCGGTAAAGAGTAACTACACCTCACAAAAGAAATCCGGGTGCAAGACTGCAACCCGGATACTCAACTAAACCCAACACCTTTATATCTCGTCTGAAATCAGACATCAATATTCGTTATCTCACTACCTCTCCTTTCCAACTCAGGATGCCACCATCCATGTTGTAAATCTCTTTAAAGCCCATTTCTTGCATTTGGCGCACAGCAGACCCACTACGACCACCCGAGCGACAATAGACATACACTGCCTTTGTTTTGTCTAATTTTGCAATCTGTTCAGCAAAATCACTCGCATTATAGTTTACGTTTAGGGCATTTTGTAGGTGACCCTCTGCAAACTCTTGTGGAGTGCGCACATCTACGAGTTGTGCTCCAGCACTTTCTTTTAGTTTTGTGGCAAAGTCAGTAACGCTCACTGTTTGCACTGTAGCGTCAGCAGTTTTTCCACTGTTCGAGCTTTGGCACGATGCCATATTCACCATCAGCATCATAAGCAATGCTGTGCTTATTGTTCTCACTATCATTGTATGTTAGTTATGTTTTGATTAGCATTAACGACTGTGTTGCTCTATAACACCTTTCAGTTGATTGGCAGGTATTACTCCCGACTGACGCCACAACATTTGTCCACCTTTGAACAACATCAGTGTAGGTACACCCGAAATACTGTAGGCATTTGCCAATGCTGGATTTTTGTCTACATCTATCTTCAAGATGGTAGCGGCATCCCCTATCGAGTCTTTAAGCTGCTTCAATATGGGTGCCATCATTTTGCAGGGTCCGCACCACTCAGCCGAGAAATCGACTAATACGGGCTTGCTATCGTTGATGATATCGGAAAATGATTTTGTTTGCATGATTCTATCGTTTTTTTTTGTTTGTAGTTATTTAATTTCCTCATATTCCACCGTCTCTACCACCGCGGCAGAAGATGCGGGCTTGCGAGCCGGCGCACAACCCTGTGTTCCACAACAGCCAGTGTCTGTTACTGCCTGATAGAGAAAGAATGTACTAAACATGCCCATGAGCCAGTCGGCACTCTGAATACCCATGACGAGCATTGCCAAGCCTATTCCCAGCCTCAGCAACCGCATAAAGTGCCAATTGGTGAGTAATTTTTGCTTCAGGCTACTCATTTTTCAAATTTTTTAAGGTTGAACCAGCTACCGCCATTATGCACTTCTTTGTATCCGTTAGCCTGCAATACTGCTTTTGCAGAGCTACTTCTCATACCCGATGCACAACAGGTGATCACAGGTTTGTCTTTTTTTATCTTGCTCAACTGGCTACCCAAACTAGCCAGCGGTATGTTTAAAGAACCTTTCACGTGTCCACCAGCGTACTCAGCAGGTGTACGTACGTCTACTATTACTCCACCATTTGCTATCACTGTGCCTAAGTCTACTTTTGGCCCCATACCCAGCAGCTTCTTCAATAATCCTATCATTGTTTTAGTTTTTTAGTTGCTTTCTTAATTATTTTTCAGATAGTTCACATTTAGCCAAGAGCCACCATCTTCACAGTTGATACCTTGCTGCTTCAGGTACATAGCCGCCTGTGCACTTCTGCCGCCCGATGCGCAACATAGTACAATATTGTTGCCAGATTTAAATTCACTGATTTTGTGTGGTATTTCATTCAGCGGAATGTTGACACTACCAGCCACATGCCCACCCATAAACTCGGCTGGTGTTCTTACGTCTACAATTGTAGTTTGTGGTGACTTTAGTAAGATTGATACGTTGTTCATTTTTATGTTGTTTTTGTTTGTTTACTCTTTTGTCTTAGGAACGTTGAATAAATAAAAATCACTATATTGCGCAGCAATTTTTCTTTTTTTCAAGACAGAAAAGCTGCGAATATTCAGCAATATTTAAAGATTTTATGTTGCAGAAAAAATGAAAAAGAGCAAGTAAGATGCTGATTTTTATTTATTCATCGTTCCTTAAAAGGTTGTTTTTTGAAAATACTGAATGCCAACCCTCCCAGCACCGCCCCATAGGCTACGCTTATGTAAGGGTTGGATGTAATGGGGCAAGTGCCGGATGCGCACCCTACAAAATACCAATACCACCACCCGGCTATTGCCCCTGTAATCAACCCCAATATCTCTAACTTGTACTTTTTCATTTTCTCTATTTCTTACACAAAGGTCGCATACCGAAAAAGGTTGTTTGGGAACATTTGTAGGATAAGAAAAGCACTTTCACCAAAAGTATTGTTAAAGCAATCCATATCCGTCCCTACCCTATTTGCCAGTCTTAGATACCGGACAAGTACTCAAACCAAACAGCGTATAGAGCGGACAAAAACTAATAAGCGAAGTAGCTACAAATACTCCAGCCAGCACCAGTAGCACTATGCCCAATGTACCTGTGACAACACCAGTAAAGTATAATACTGCTACTATTGCGGCTATCAATACCCGCACTAAACGATCGGCAAAACCCATGTTCTTTTTCATAACTGTAATGTGTGTTTTTAAGATTACAGTACAAAGATCTCACATGACCGATTGCCAAATGGGAACAAATGTTACACAGTAAAAAATATTTTATCAGAACAATTCGATGGTATTCCTGCCTAGTTTGAGGATGTTTTTCTGCTCCATTGTGCGCAGTAGCCTGCTTACTGCCTCGCGGTGAGTGTGCAGTTCATCGGCTATGTTTTGGTGGGTTATGTATAGCGCCTTAGTACCAGCAGCTCTTGCGCGCTCTTGCAGGTAGTGCAGCACTTGTTTGTCCATATTGCTAAATGCTATAAGGTCTATAACATCTAGCAACTCTGCAAAACGCTGACTATAAGTATTGTTTACAAATGCCTTCCATTCGGGATACTTAAATAGTTCGTCTACCATATTTACTGGCACCTGCATTATCTCGGCATCTTCTTCTACTATAGCTTTTATACTACTCTTTTTGCGCCCCTGACAACAGTTGATAGCCATGGCACAACTCTGACCAGGGTACAGATGATACAAAAACACCTCTCTACCCTCTTCGTTTTGGCGCACTATGCGCAGTACTCCTTTCAGCACCACCGGCACAAAAAGCACCTCATCCCCCGGCGACATCATAACAGTATCTCTTGTTATCTGTCTAGTGCGGGCATAACGATCTAGTTCGGCTACCAATAACGGGTCTGAAAAAATGGGGTGAATCATAGTACGTAGAGATAATGACTGTTACAATAAACAATTACTTTTTTATAAGCCCTTCACATATATTGCCTGCTATGGCGGGTCCTTCGTACACAAAACCTGTATATACCTGCACCAGCGATGCACCAGCGTCTAATTTTTCTTTTGCATCATCGGCAGTAAATATCCCCCCAGAAGCTATGATAGGTATGCTACCCTTACTGTGTGTATGCAGGTATTTCACCACCTCTGTGGCTCGCTGACGTAGTGGCGCACCACTTAGCCCACCCATACCTATTGCATCAACATCCGCCTTGGGTGTTGCCAGCCCCTCTCTGCTAATAGTAGTGTTAGACGATACTATTCCATCTATGCCTGTAGTACGCACGATATCTATAATATCATCCAGTTGTTCGTTGGTAAGATCGGGGGCTATTTTTAGTAACAGTGGCTTTTTACCTGCTTTTTGTTTGTTGAGCAGTTGCAATCTGTTCAGCAGTTGTGTTAGCGGTTCTTTCTCTTGCAGCGCACGCAGCCCAGGTGTGTTAGGGCTACTTACATTCACCACAAAATAATCTACTACATCATATAGCTGCACAAAACACTTTTCATAATCGTCAGCAGCTTGCTCATTAGGCGTATCCTTGTTTTTACCTATGTTGCCGCCTATTATTATCGGTTCCTTTCTGTTGCGTAGCCTTGCTACTGCGTCAGCTACCCCACCATTATTGAAGCCCATACGGTTGATAAGTGCTTTATCTGCAGGCAGGCGAAACAAACGAGGCTGAGGGTTGCCGGGCTGAGGGCGTGGAGTAAGAGTGCCTATCTCTATAAACCCAAAACCCAAACAAGCCAAAGGATCAATAAAACGGGCATCTTTATCAAAACCAGCTGCAAGACCTACTGGGTTGGGAAAGGTAATACCCCATAGTGTACGCTCTAGCGATGGATGTTTTTTTACAAATTTACCCTTCAGCATATTGCGCACCATAGGTATGTTGTATGCCGTAGTGAGGCGATTCATTACCATGTAGTGTACCTTTTCGGCATCTATCCCGAATAGTATCTTGCGTATCAGTCCGTACATCTTAGTATTGTTGTGGCGTTTTATTGCCCTTGGTATAGCAGCAAAGATACACTGCCAATTCTTGCATTTTTAACAAAAATAAGGCTCACAGAAATCTAGTAAAGAGTAATTTAGCAAATCGTATGACTGCAAAAGCCTTTACAGTACTGTTTACATTGTTATTTATTGCAGGTACTGCATGGTCGCAGATTATACATGGCGAGGCACTAGATATGGATACCAAAGCACCCATAGAAGGTGTGGAGATAGAAAACATATACAACAATGTGCGCATCAGTACCATTGCGGATGGGTCTTTTGTTATCTCGGCCGCATCAGGTCAGTTGTTAGAGTTCAGTAAGCCGGGTTACAAGCTCACTAGAGTGCGCATACCACACGGATACGTGCCATCTTACTTTCGCATAATACTGGAAAGAGGACTCACACCGAGGTCTGATATTTACGATAAAAGCAACCGATACGATAATAAAAAAGACAGCATTCGTTATAGAGAAATGTTCCAGCAACAGCTCGACTTCCCCCGTATGTCTACATTCGAGAAAATCAAGAGTCCGTTCTCTGCCCTCAGTGCCAAAAACCGTATGACCTGGCAGTTTCAGGAAGACTACAGCAACTTTGAAAAAGAGAAATATGTTGACTTTACCTTCAACAAAGACCTCATTGGCAAAATCACAGGTCTATCGGGCGATAGCCTTAGTAAGTACATGGTACGTTTCCGCCCATCGTATGAGCAGCTACGCAGCATGAACGA
>CAZRPA010000089.1:10854-16046 GCA_964601855.1 uncultured Flavipsychrobacter sp.
ATTACACCTTCTTTACCTACATCAAAACAAGTGTGCATCGTTTCCGCACCCCCAATCGCCCCCGGGGTATACAGTAATACCTACCCTTTTACAGGGCAGGTATACTCATCAATATTTCGTATAGTTTGTAGCAGTCTTCGTAAGTGTTGTACAGTGGCACTGGTGCTATACGTATCACATTAGGCTCACGCCAGTCTGCTACTACACCGTTTTCTGTAAGCACTTCGAATATTGCCCTGCCATCATCGCCAAACAGCATTGACAACTGGCATCCACGTTTTGCGGGGTCAGTGGGTGTTATTATTTCAAATTTCAGATGAGTTATTTGTCTTAACAGGTACTCCATATAGCCTGTAAGATGTACACTCTTAGCCCTTAAAGCCGCCATACCTACCTTCTCAAAAATATCGAGCGATGCATTGTGTGCCACCATATTAAACACTGGTGCATTACTCATCTGCCAGCTAGCAGCACCTGCCTGAGGTATAAAACCCTTACGCATCTTGAAACGGGTACTTTCATCATTACCCCACCAGCCAGCTAGTCTGGGCATATCGGGGTTGTTGCCATGACGCTCATGCACAAATGCACCGCCCACACCACCGGGACCAGAGTTGAGGTACTTGTAAGTACACCAGCATGCAAAATCCACATTCCAGTTGTGAAGCTGCAACGGCACATTACCTACAGCATGTGCCAAATCAAAACCACAAAAAGCACCTACAGCGTGTGCAGCTTTTGTTATACTTTCCAAATCAAAAAACTGACCAGTGTAGTAGTTTACACCACCTATCATTACCAGTGCCAGCGAGTCGCCAGCTTCCTGTATAGCATCTAGTATATCTTGCTCTTCTATCAGGTGTACGCCCTCTCTGGGGTATATTTCTATTATGGCATCATCAGGGTTGTAGCCATGCATACGCACCTGAGTTTCCACCGCATATTGGTCGGAAGGAAAAGCACCAGCCTCCATCAATATTTTATACCTACCGTTACCAGGTCTGTAAAAACTTATCATCAGCAAGTGCAGGTTTACAGTGAGCGCATTCATTGCCACCACTTCCTCTTTTTGTGCACCTACTACTGCCGCTAATCGCTGACTAAATATATGATGGTAAGAAAACCAAGGATACCCCGCTCTGAAGTGCCCTTCCACCCCATGACGTGCCCAGTCGCGTAGCTCCTTATTCATCAGATATTCTACACTTTTGGGTTGCAGCCCCAGCGAGTTGCCACAGAAATATCTAACATCTTCACCGTTGTGTTGAGGAAAGTGAAAACGTTCTCTGAATGGAAACAAAGTATCCATTTGGTCTTGTGTCTGTGCAAATTCGGGGGTAGTATCGTATACTGCCTGCATTTTCTATCTATTTATTTGTGCAAAAGTAGCTATGCAACATGAAAAACCCACATAAAGGATAAAAGTTACGATTTGATTTGTAAATTTGTGATCTCATTCGCAATCCTTCTCTTAAAATCATGAATAAAATAAAACAGTTTTTATCTTTTGTATTGATTGGTTTAGCATTGTCCTTATCGGCAAATGCGCAAGAAAACGTAATTCCACCTTTTGGGTTGGGTATACGAGCATGCCCCGATGGTATAGGTGTAAATGCTCGTTACTACTTCAATGACAAAATAAATGTAGAAGGACAGATAAATACATCTGGTGGCACTAGGGGCGGATCGGGCAAAAGTACTATGTATGGCGTATTGCTACAGTACAATTTGATGATAGCTGGTCCTGACCTAAGGTTCTACATGGGTGGTGGCTTTCATGCTGGTATGTGGCAAAAAGATAAAGACAGAGGTCAATATTTGGGCACAAACGGACTAGACGGTGTGGCTGGTATTGAGTATACATTTGCCAGAATTCCTTTCAGCATATCAGTAGATGTAAAACCATCGCTCAACTACATATCTGGAGTTACCTACTTTCCTAACAACAACTTAGGGTTTGGTATCCGTTATGTTTTTGGTGGCTGGGCTTCTGTACCAGACCCTAAAGACAGCAGAGAATAACCATTCTTTCGTTATTACAAATCAAATACAGCTACTCCGCACGAACCAATGTAAGGAGTAGCTTTTTTTATAATTGTATGCTACGCATACGCAGCATTGTACACCTACCGTTACACCTCATTCAAAGTTATCTTTGGCTTAATAACCGACATTTTAACACTATTTGCCGATTAATTATCTATCCTTTAGTATTAGGTATCGTAATTTTGACCTAAATTATCAAACAATGAAAAAAGGATTATTGATTGCAGCAGGTATTATTCTCATGATTGTACTTATGGGTGGATGCACCTATAACGGCATGAACGGAACCCAAAAAGAAGCACAGCAGAAATGGGCAGATGTTCAGAGCAGTTATCAGCGTCGTTCAGACCTTATACCTAATCTAGTAGCAACTGTTAAGGGTGTAGCCAATTTCGAAACTACTACACTTACACAGGTGATACAGGCTAGGGCTAGTGCCACTTCTATAAAAGTAGATCCTAAAGATCTGACCCCAGAAAAACTACAACAGTTTCAGCAGTCACAAGGACAGTTGAGCCAGGCGTTGGGTCGTCTTATGGTGGTATCAGAGCAATACCCTCAGTTGAAGGCTAACGAAAACTTCAAAGACCTACAAAGCCAACTGGAAGGAACTGAAAATAGAATCAAGGTATCTCGCGATGCTTACAACGAAGCTGTGAAAGTGTACAATGTGAAGGTTACCAACTTCCCCAATGTATTGCTTGCAGGAATGTTTGGCTTCAAAGAAATGACCATGTTCCAGGCAGAGCAGGGAGCAGAAAAAGCACCAAAAGTAGAATTCTAATTTCCACATCTTTACTGTATAGCTACACCTGCCAAGGGTGTAGCTATACTTTTAATTCATTCTATATGTTTTCACTTTTTCCCAAAAAACAGTTTCTAGATACCGATGCACAACGCATGGTAGTAGCCTGCATAGCCGAAGCTGAAAGTAAAACCAGTGGAGAGATAAGGGTGTATATGGAAGCTAAATGCCCATATGTAGACCCTATAGACAGAGCTAAGGAAGTGTTTACTAGCCTGAAAATGGAGAAAACAGTAGCAAGAAATGCAGTAATAATATATATAGCATTTACCGACAAACAGTTTGCACTTTTTGGCGATGCAGCGATATATGAACTATCAGGCGGTGCATCTTTTTGGAAAAATGCCGCAGCTACCCTTGCTGCACACCTCAAAAAACAGGAGTATACGCTAGGTCTATGCAATTGCATCAACGAATTAGGTGCTGCATTGGCTACCCACTTTCCTCCCGATCCTTCTATCAAGAAAAATGAATTGCCTGACGAAATAGTATTTGGAAAATGACAAACAACATATTGATATTTAATCGTTTACGCCAGTGGGTGCTGTTATTGTTGGTATTATTTACCAGCTTCACAGCAGTAGCTGCCAATAAAGTATTTCCAGAGCCACCCAATCCTCCAAGGCTTGTAAACGACTTTGCCAATATGTTGAACAGTGGCGAACGTGAGCAGCTGGAAAACAAGCTGGTATCGTTCGACAGAACTACCTCTACACAAATCACTATCGTAACAATTACTGACTTAGGAGGATACGATGTATCTGACTACACCATACAATTGTTTAACCGATGGAAAATAGGGCAAGCTGGCAAAAACAATGGTGTATTGCTGCTAGTATCGCTCAATGACCGCAAAGCATGGATTACTACCGGCAAAGGGCTGGAAGGGGTACTTACAGATGCCAAAACATCAAGGATATTCAGAAACGAACTAAAACCAGCATTCAAAGTAGGAAATTATTTTGGTGGACTGAACCAATCTGTAGATGCCATAATAGAAGTTACCAAAGGTGAATACAAAGCCGACAAAAAAAATAAAGACGGTGGTATACCCTTGGCGGCAATAATAGTCATCATTATTTTCATATTATTCATCATCAAGATGACAGGTGGTGGTGGCAGAGGTGGCAACAGACGTGGTGGCTACATGAGTAGTGGTGGTCTGGGCGACATAGCTACAGGCATGATAATAGGCAACCTGCTCAATGGCGGTCGTGGTGGCAGTGACTGGGGTGGCGGCGGAGGCGGAGGTTTCGGCGGCTTTGGTGGTGGCAGCAGTGGTGGTGGCGGTGCTGGTGGTGGCTGGTAATGGCTACTAACATTTGGGGTATTAACTGTGCAGTTTTGTGTACTTTTGCAATACATTAATGAAGATAAAATTTCTAATACCGTTAATATTAGGTGTATTGCTGCTGGCAATAGCCAGTTGCCGTGTATACAGCTTATCTGGCGCATCTATAGAAGGTAAAAACATCAACATTCACCAGCTCGAAAACAGAGCCCGAAATGTAGTTCCCAGTCTTAGCGCTAGCCTTACCGAAAAAATACGCAACAGAATACTATCACAAACCGGCCTGCAACCCGTTACTATCGACGATGCCGACTATGATGTTACCGGACAGATAACCACCTATGAGGTAACAGTAACCGGTGCACAGGGCGTACAGGTGGCTACTAAAAACAGACTGACTATAGCAGTGCAGGTAACCTTTAAAAACAGGCTTAACGAAAAAGCTGATTTTTCGCAAACCTTTACACGCTTTTCAGACTTCAATGCCACACAAATGCTGCAAAGTGTAGAAGCTGCTCTTATAGAAGACATAGGAAATCAGTTGGCAGATGATATTTTTAATAAAGCTTTCGTAAATTGGTAGCCCGATACAAATAGTAATGACTAAAAAAACCACCATAAAGTATATTTCTGACCTGATGAACAATCCCGGTAGGCTCACTGCCGGAGATCAGGGCAGCATAGGTGGTCTGCGCCAGTCATTCCCATACTTCGTACCAGTTCGCTATCTAGATGCCGTAACACTGCACAGAGAATCTCCGTATTCACCTGCCATGTTATCGGCTATAAGTCCCTATATGGGCAACTGGATACTTTTTTCGGATTTCATGGATGCATCTCTGCAAGTGGCAGCAAATGAAATAGCTGATAATAGCAGTTTGCAAGGGCCTGAAAAGCTGCATGAAGTTGTTGAGGAAACTAGTATACCGTCAGAACAAGACAGCGTATCTATAACTGAGTATGTAGTTGCAGAAACACCTTCACCTGCACCAATGGCAGCCGTTGTTGAAGAAGCTAATTCAGAAGTTGCAGCTATTGATGCAGTGAGTG
>CAZRPA010000090.1:0-15948 GCA_964601855.1 uncultured Flavipsychrobacter sp.
AGACTGCCGCAATCGACCGCTCTGCCATCTCTCCGAGGTCAAAATTATATAAGCAGGTCCATATTGAGAAACATTTTTGAACTCTTTGCCACATATTTTTTTACTGAAAGTCTTACGATGTAGAGAAGTTTGTAACTGATTGATTATCAGTCGTTTATGGTGTTAATTGGGTATATATTTGTGTGTGGTCTCTATGTGTTTTGCGTTAGAAGATTATATGTGATTAGCTAATGTTATGCGTTTTTAAAAAAACGAACTGCTAACTCATATCCTGCTAACCCTAGTCCGCTAATAGTTCCTACACATTTACTAGCTATATATGAGGTCTTGCGGTATTCTTCTCTTGCCATCACATTAGATATGTGAACCTCTATTACTGGGATACCGATACTGCTTATAGCGTCCGCTAATGCTATGCTGGTGTGTGTATAAGCACCTGCATTAAATATTACAGCTGCATAGGTGTCTATGCAGCTGTGTAAGTAATTGATTAGTTCTCCTTCTACATTGCTTTGATAATAATCAATTGTAATGTCGGGATTATTGTTTTTTAATGAAATCAGAAAAGTTTCAAAATTCTGATTGCCATATATCTCAGGTTCTCTTTTACCAAGCAGGTTGAGATTAGGACCATTTATTATAGCTATTTTCAGCATGTTGTGGTTTTTCTATGCCGTTACTTCGTAGGTTTTCAGTTCATTATACAGTGTATCACGCTCCACAGGTGTGCGGTTTACAGCAGTTATTAGGTCGCATAGCTCTTCTGTAGACATACTAGGAGTTTGTTCTTCCGATCCGGCCATAGAGTATATTTTGGTAGTATCATCTATTGTACCGTCAAGGTCGTTCACCCCAAATGAAAGTGTAAGTTGGGCGGTTTGCCTACCCAGCATAGGCCAGTATGCTTTCAGATTTTTGAAGTTGTCCATAAAGATTCTGGCAATTGCATACATCCTCAAATCTTCGATTATTGTAGATTCCGCTATGTGCGACATGTCATTGCCTGCGTTGCGAAATTTCAGAGGTATGAAACAGTTAAATCCACCAGTTTTATCTTGCAGTGTTCTCAGGCGGCTCATGTGGTCTATTCTGTGTTTATATTGCTCTATATGTCCGTAAAGCATAGTAGCATTAGAGTGCATACCCAGCTTGTGGGCAGTTTCGTGTATGTGCAGCCATCCATCTCCGTCTACTTTGTCTGCACATATTATATCACGCACTTCTTGTGCAAATATCTCGGCACCACCACCAGGTAAAGACTGCAATCCTGCATCTTTCAGTTTTTGCATGCCTTCTTCTACAGTTAATTTCGCTTTCCTGAACATGTAATCAAGTTCTACTGCAGTAAAACCTTTCAGGTGTAGGTCTGGTCTATGTGTTTTTATACGAGTCAGCAGTTCGCAGAAAAATTCCAAATTCATTTTCGGGTGTACACCGCCCACAATATGTACTTCGGTTACAGGCTGATTGTCATATTTTTTTACAATATCCAGCATCTGTTCCATACTCAGTTCCCAACCTTCATCCCGGTGTTTGTATTGACGAGAGTAAGAGCAGAAATTGCAAGTGAATACACATACATTTGTGGGTTCTATGTGGAAGTTCCGATTGAAGTAAACCTTATTTTCGTGCAAATCGCTTGCAATATAGTTGGCTAGCGCGCCTACAAAACTCAACTCACCTTTCTCAAATAACACCAATCCCTCTTCGTCAGTAATTCGCTCACGGTTATACACCTTTTCGGCTATTGTCAATAATTGTGTGTCTGTACCCGCCAACCTGAATATCTCTGTCATGTTCATAGCCTTCACTTCCATATAACTGTTTTTGTTGTTTGTGCCTTATGTTCTGCAAAGTTATGCCTATCTGTTTAATAACTATAACTATTGGTCTATTAGGGTATTGAGTATAGTATTACATGCAGCAAACATTTTTTCTGTAATTACCTTGTGCAAACCTTCATTATCTATATCTTTATGGAGCATTTTCTTATAGTTATACAATATTTTTATGAACAAGTTTAATACTTGCATTACTGCATTTCTGGTTGTTTCTACTTTTACTGGTGTGCGGGTTAATGCACAATATATTTCCACTTTTGCTGGGCATAAAACTGCTGATACTGGTGCCTATGCAGGAGATGGTGGACTAGCAGTAAATGCACAGCTTAATAATTGTACCGCAGTAGCGGTAGATGGTGCTGGTAATGTATATATAGCAGACAAGGGTAATAACGTAGTTCGTAAGGTAAACACTGCTGGTATAATCAGTACGTTTGCAGGTACTGGTACAGCAGGTTTTGGAGGTAATGGCGG
Source organism: uncultured Flavipsychrobacter sp. (assembly GCA_964601855.1). Lineage (GTDB taxonomy): Bacteria > Bacteroidota > Bacteroidia > Chitinophagales > Chitinophagaceae > Nemorincola. The sequence continues at coordinate 2,316 of CAZRPA010000090.1, forward strand.
TAATGCAACGGCAGCATTGCTCAATATGCCTACTTCTGTGGCTACAGACGGTGCGGGGAATGTATATATATCTGATCAAGGCAATAATAGAATTAGAAAGGTAACTCCATTTGGCATCATCAGTACGGTTGCCGGCAATGGCATAGCCACTTATACAGGCGATGCAGATAGTGCTCATTTAGCCTCTATCAATGGTCCGGAAGGTATTGCTGTAGATGTGTCTGGTAATTTACTTATAGCCGACGCAGGCAATCATGTTATTCGTAAGGTATCTACTTCTGGTATTATTAGCACTGTGGCAGGTAGCGGGGTTATAGGTAATTCTGGAGATGGAGGTTCTGCTTTAGCGGCGCGTTTTTATAACCCGTCTGGAATAGCCACCGATGCTGCTGGTAATATTTATATAGCAGACGTACTTAATAACAAAATACGCAAGGTTTCATCAAGTGGTATTATTTCCACTTTTGCCGGTACCGGCACAGCTGGTAACTCTGGTAATGGAGCTGCTGCTGTAGCAGCTAATCTACGTTATCCATCAGGTGTTGCCACTGACGGATTAGGTAATGTATACATAGCAGATCAGGGTAACTATAATGTACGTATAGTAAATGCTTCTGGTGTTATAAGCAATTATGCAGGCATATCTACCAGCGGATATGAGGGTGATGGCGGTTTTGCAACCTCTGCAAAACTAGGTTCTCCCAAGACTGTATATGTGGACGGATGGGGCAGAGTGTATATTGCCGACAACACCAATCACGTAATACGCACTGTTACTTCTGTTGCGTCAGTAGGTACCGTTTCTGCTACACAACAGTTAAGTGTTTTTCCTAACCCTACTACAGGTAATTTCACAATATCAATGCCTTCTACCTATAGTGGAGCAATAGTATCAGTTGCAGATATACTAGGAAGGGTGGTTTTTCAGCAGCAGATATCTAATAATCTTACAAGCCTTCAGATCAATCTTTCGCAACTATTACCTGGCAACTATTTTGTTAGCTTATCTACAGACAAAGAAGTGTATAAATCTACATTGGTTAAAGAATAGATTCGTAGTTGATTTGAATATATTTGTATAAATAGCGTGTCAATTGGCACGCTATTTTATTTATATGCTATTTGGTATTTTCTGTTCTTTTTTGTTTGTCTGATACTATCTTAGCACGCAGTTATTATAATATGTATGCTTTGCAAATTTGGTAGGTTAGTTGTAGCTTTTCTGTTTTTATTTAATCCGTTATACTCTTTATCTCAAGATAGCTCTGCTCATGGTGGTATAGGGTATGAAGCAAATGTCGCTTGTGGAAAAATTATAAAACATTCTGTAAAGTTTACAGCTCCTGTCCCGGATTTTTCTACGTCGCTCGATCTTAATGTAGTTTTCAAACCCACTGGCAAAAAACCTTGGCACATACAGTGTGGCTATCCTGTCACGGGTATTGGGGTACTATTGACCAACTACAACAGCCCTGGCATTTTTGGTAGATCGGTGGGTGTATATCCCAATATTCAAGTTCCATTAATTAGAGGTAAAAAAATAGAATGGACAGTTCGTTTTGGTTTAGGTGCAGCTTATGTTAACAAAAAATATGAAAAGCCACCATCATTAGATACCATTAACACCGCTGTTAGCACTCACATTAATGCTTTAGCTGTTTTTGTATCAGATTTGCGCTATCGCATAAATGATAATTGGGATTTTCAGGCTGGTTTTAGTTTCTCCCATATTTCTAATGCTTTATACAGAGAGCCCAATTTAGGGGTGAATATGTGTGGGTTTCATTTGGGTGCCAGATTTTTTCCAAATTTATTAATGAAGAAGATTGAGCCTTGTGCTCCTACTGATATAAAAGATAGAATACTGGTGGAGGTAAGAGGTGGCATAGCACACAAAGAAGCAAGGGCTGAAGGTAATCCTGTCAAACCTGCATATATAGGTGCTGTGTCTGTAAGCAAAAGAATATGGTGCAGAAACAAATTTATAATAGGGGCTGATATAGCATATCACAAAGAGGTACATGCTTTTCTTATTAATTACGGTGTAGAGTATGGCAGAGAAAAACAGCATTCGTGGGATGGAGGTGTTTTTTTAGGTCATGAGTATATGTTGGGTAGGGTAGGCTTGATAGCCATGGTAGGTGTATACTATCAGCAAACATTTCTTGACTTTGACCCGCTATACCAGAAAATGGGTGCAAAATATTATCTGCTTAATAAAGAAAAAGGATTGGCAAAAGAGGTCTTTTTGTCTGCATTGCTCAATACGCATGGTGTAGTAGCTGAGTATGCCGAATTTGGATTGGGAGTAGCATTTTAATTATAACAGTTTCCCCATGTTAATCTTTTACTCGTTTTCAGTCTTTTATCTCACATATTCTGCAAATAGCTTTTTTGCATTCAGTTTTTGCTTTTAACTTTGCCTCATGCCTTCAATTTCACATCGTGGTGGACATATGCCACCTTCGCCCATACGAAAACTGGTTCCATTTGCTGATGCTGCAAAAAAGCGTGGTACAAAAGTATATCACCTCAACATTGGTCAGCCTGATATAGAAACACCCAAATCTATAATGGATGCTGTACGCAATACCAACATGAAGGTATTGGAATACAGCCCAAGTGCCGGTTTTGAGAGCTACAGAAATAAATTAGCCACTTATTATCAGCGTAATAATATAGAAGTTACACCTTCCGACATTATTGTTACTACTGGTGGGTCAGAAGCAATCTTGTTTGCAATAATGACCTGTATGGATGCTGGTGATGAGATTATCATTCCGGAGCCATTTTATGCCAATTACAATGGTTTTGCAATTACATCTGATGTTAAAGTAGTGCCTATTCCATCTGGTATCGAAACTGGGTTTGCTCTTCCCGCTATCGAGGAATTTGAAAAAGCCATCACACCTCGCACAAGGGCTATTATGATTTGCAATCCTAACAACCCTACAGGATACCTGTATAGTGCTGAGGAGTTGAATGTGCTGAAGGAAATATGCCTGAAGCACAATTTGTTTTTGCTGAGCGATGAGGCATACCGCGAATTCTGCTATGATGACCGTAAGCATATTTCAGCTTTATCATTGCCTGGTTTAGAAGAGCATGCAATTTTGTTAGATACAATTTCTAAAAGATACAGTGCATGTGGCGGTAGAATAGGTGCTTTTGTTACCAAAAACAAAGAAGTACTTAATGCTGCTATGAAGTTTGCACAGGCACGTCTTAGTCCACCTTCATTTGCTCAAATTTTGGGTGAAGCAGCGGTAGATCTTCCTGCTGATTATTTTACTGGCATTCACGCCGAATACAATTCAAGACGCGACCTATTAGTAAACAGATTGAATGCAATGCCTGGTGTTATATGCCCAATGCCTGGTGGTGCGTTTTATGCTATTGCTCAGTTGCCGGTAGACGATGCTGAGAAATTCTGCCAATGGTTATTGGAAAGTTTCTCCTACAATGGCGCTACTGTAATGATGGCTCCTGCTGCTGGTTTTTATGCCACTCCAGGTAAAGGTAAAAGCGAGGTGCGCCTAGCTTATGTACTTAATGCAGATGCAATAAATGGTGCTATGGACTGCCTAGAAGTAGCTCTGAAAGAGTATAAAAAATAGACAGAAAGTATAAATTTATTACCCTTGTTACAATTTGAATTTTTTATATTATGGCTTACCCTAGTTTTCTTATTGCAGGAGTAATATTGTTTGAGGCAGGAAGACCTATGCATTACAAAGATCTAACACAAAAAGTAGTTGACACTGGTCTTACTAAACTTGGTCGAATTGGAGCAAAAACACCAGAAAACACTTTAAACCGTGTATTAAATCAAGATCATCCTGACTACTTTATCAATAATCAAGACGGTACTTTCTCATATTGCGAAACTATAAGAAAAGATAAAAGATTTAACTTAGCCCTTAAAGAGTATAAAAACATACCATAATACAAATCGTGTTATTTTTGTATAATAATAAACCCTCGGTTTTTCCGAGGGTTTATTATTATACTGACCTATAAGATTGTATTACTGAATGCTAACTTTAGTATTGTAGTTAACACCATTGTTTTTCACACTTATCAGGTACATACCTGCATTAAGCATAGATACGTCTACTTTAGTAGTGCCATTTGCACTGGTCATATCAGCTGTAGTGCTTAGTACTATTCTGCCAGTTACATCGCTTACTGTAATAGTAGCTGTACCTGTAGTAGCTATGTTCCAAGATACATTTACAGCACCCTTTGCTGGGTTAGGATATACACTGATACCAGCATTATTTGTGTTTACTTCAGCAATGCCAGATGTTATCGGGGTAATAGTTTTAGGCAAAGTGTTTTTTCTGAAGCTAGCAGCAGTAACTGATGAACTAGAAGATGTCAAAGAAATGGTAGGATATGGAGTAGTGGTGAAATTCATCAACTCAGGATATACTTTGTAAGTAGCACCTGTAGGAAGATTGCTGAATGAATACTGACCAAGTGAATTAGTATATGTTTGTTGAAGTATAGCACCAGTTGCATCGTTGATACAATATACTAGTTGATTTACAACAGGATCACCTTCTGCAGTACCTTTGTTAGCACCAGCTGTAACGCTACCACCTATGAAACCAGGACCTGTAGTACCAGCACCATAAGCCATAGTGATGTTTTTATTGATATCGTGAGTGCCTGATACGTGGTTGATAACTGTAGCAGTGTTCCAGAATGCGCTAGAAGTATGGTAAGTAGGTAAGTAACCCATAGTAGGCGTAGAAGTAGAATCGCATGCCGCTTTTACACGGAAAGAATCAGTACCCATACCACAGAAAGAATAGCCCACACTAGTACCGCTTGCATATACATAAGTAGAGTCTACAGCAGTAAGCATCAATGTGCCAGGATTATACTTGATAAGCCATACTCTTACTGGGCCATAGTAGGCTGCACCAGCTGTAAACAATACATTACCAGAAATACAATTAGCAGCCGTTACTGTGACAGTAGTAGTTGCGTAAGCTAAGCCACTGCACCCAGATACTGCATAAGATATTACTGTAGTACCTACAGCTACACCAGTTACTACACCAGATGCGCTGATAGTAGCTACAGCAGGATTGCTGCTGCTCCATGTGCCGCCACTTACAGAATTGTACAGCGAAGTAGTGAACCCAGTAGCTACAGAAGTAGTACCAGTTATGGTACCTGTGATAGTGCTACCTGCAACTGTTACTGCCCTTGTACGTACGCCAGTACCACATGTGCCAGATACAGAATAGCTAATTATGACAGTGCCACCTGATACACCTGTTAATACACCGGCCGCTGAGATTGTGGCTATAGCTGTACTACTAGTGCTCCATGTGCCACCTGCAGTAGTACAGGCATAGGTTGCAGTACCACCTATACATACGGAACTAGGGCCAGTTAATGAATCAACTGCTGGTGTACCTATTACTGTAACAACGGTTGATGCGTAGCACCCCGGCCCTACAACATAGTGCACATAAGCGGTACCTGCACCCGTTCCAGTAACTACTCCAGTTGTGCTACCTACACTTAGTATGCCTGACCCGCCAGTCCATGTTCCCCCAGGTGTTGCGCTGGTAAGAGTAACAGAAGTGCCTGCACAAAATGGAGTTGTACCTCCAGTAATAGCTGCTGGTACAGGGGAAACTGTGAAAACAGCGGTAGAGGTGCCTGTAGTGCCCACAAACGTAATAGTGGCTGTGCCTGCTGATACGCCTGTTACTACACCTGTAGTAGCGCCTACAGTAGCTATTGCAACATTGCTACTAGACCATGTGCCTGGTCCCATTACTCCAGAGGACGAAGAATCAAACAATGTACTTGTTGATCCTACGCAAGCACCTAAGGTGCCATGAATCGCAGCCGATGAAGACTTTGCTAACATCATTACACAACATGTAATGGCTAGGGTTAGAATTTTTTTCATAATCTTTTTGTTTTTTTAGTTAGATGAATTGATTTTTGACGCGTCTGAATAGAATGACGAGGTGCAAACAAGAAACGTTAGAATCTTCTCCAAATATTATTTACAATCTTTAAACGCACACAAATTACAGAATTCCCCATTTTACGGTGCTTTTTCCTAGAATTTCCTCTATGTTCTTTTCTCTTTTTTGCACTTGCAGTCTCATAGGCGAAAAAGTCCACCTTGTTCTCAATTTAGAACGACGGTCTTGAGGTGGTAAAAAAATAAGTCTGCTCAGTAAATTGAGTGGGGCAAATGAACGTAAAGTATTAGAGGTCTTTACAAAATAAATAACCGTCGATGAGTCGCACCTTTCCAAGAGTTCTTCCAGTTCCACAGGATCTGTGAAAGAAGATATACATAGTACTGCTCCTGTTTTGGGGTTAAAGTATTGTTGCAATGATTTGTCTTGATGCCAACTACTATTGCTTATGATTCTTGACGTCATTTCTGTAGTGGAAAGTTGATCAGGTATAGCAAATTGTTGGTCTGGTATATACTTTACTTCCCACTCTTTTTTGCTTAGTGTTTCATATACCGTCCATATGCAGTTTTTGTAATAGTTAAGCATTTCTTTCAGGTAGTCTTCTTGCAGCCAGCCGTTTTTTACTGCTACATTAAACGATGCATGAAAGTACAAGTGAGATGCATAAGGCTCATAAAGCTCAGGCACTCTCACCACCAATTCTCTGTTTTTAGCATATACTTTCCATACTATTCTGCGTACATCATCTCCACTTTCAAAGTCTTTGTAATTGAGATATTCACCCTCTACACGGCGCAATTGTTCTATTCGTACATCCAGATTTTCGGTTTTTTTAGGGTAAACTTCTTCATCTTGCATGGCATTCAGTACTGGTGGCTGTGAAAAATGGCCACTCACTGGCTGTGCTACCGCTAGAGAAAACAAATGAAGCATATCTTGAAAATATACAAATCCACCTTTTAGGTAGTACTCTTTAATGTCTGGCAGATACAAACGACTTTTGCCGGTTATGGCTACTCTACGCAGGCTTCCCGCTTTGCGCTGATCAGTCATTAGCGCAAACTGATCAGTCATTTTATTGTCGTCGTAGAAGAGTCGTCCTTTTATGAATCCTAATATGGGTCTGAAAACACCTTCTATGCGAGCAGTAAGGTATAACATACTTTTTTTACCGGGTTTGGTTTCAGTGGCAAATTCTACCATCAGCTTACTGCCCTTGCTAGACAGTAACCATAAGAAGTATAAATAACCAGCAATAGTGCTAAGAATAGATAATAGAATAAGTGCAGCAGCAAACCAGAATACTAATTTTCCCATTAATATTATAAACGGGAGAAAAGGAGAAGGGTCATCGCCTTTGGGTACTGGAGTGTACAGAAGCTTGTAGGCAACCCACCCAGCTATTACACACAACAATGTGTTGAGTGTGAAAGGGAAATATTGCCAGATGTATTTTATTCGCCATTTTAGTTCATTCCGGTTCATATATCTACCTGTCAGCTACAAGTGTGAAAGTAACAAATCGTAGTTGTAAAAGTTGTTAATTTTCCTGTTATCGTAAAAACTAAACTTGCTTTCATTTGCTATGGCTAAATTTGCAATGCTACCAATAAAATTATGGCTACAGAAAGAATAGAAAAGATACAGCAGTACCTAAAAACAAGTCCAGACGATTGTTTTTTAAACCATGCACTGGCATTAGAATACGTAAAGGCAGGTAATGAAATGCTTGCGCAACAGCACTTCGAGCGCAATCTCGATCACGATCCTAATTATGTGGCTACTTATTATCATCTTGGTAAGCTGCTGGAGCGGGTAGGGCAGGTGCCCAATGCTATTACAATTTATGTGCAAGGCATGAGCATAGCAAAGGCTGTAAAGGATATGCACAGCTACAATGAACTACAGGCAGCACACGAAGATTTAGTATATTAGTTTTTTACACACCTAATGCAGTTATTCACTTGAGCGATTTATTACATAGCTTTCGCAAGTATTGGTTTTCACAGTTTGCTCATATTTCTGATGCACGCATTTTGCTCGCTGTAAGTGGTGGAGCAGATTCTATGGCTTTGACGCATCTTTTTTTATCTTCAGGTATCAAGTTTGGTGTTGCTCATTGCAATTTTGGATTAAGAGCTACAGCCGCAGATATAGATGAGGCACTTGTAGCAGACTGGTGTACTGAGAATGAAATTCCTTTTTACTCCATCAAATTTCCTACCAAAGAAAAAGCTGCCGAATGGAAAAAGGGAACACAAGAAACAGCACGGATATTGCGCTACGAATGGTTTGAAGTCATTAGAAAAACTCATGGATATGACCGTATAGCCACCGCACACCATGCCAATGACAATGTGGAAACGGTATTGATCAATCTGTTTAAGGGAACTGGTATACAGGGCATGCATGGCATATTGCCCGAAAATGGTTTTATTATTAGGCCATTATTGTTTGCCACAAGACAGGTACTAGATGAATACATAACAACGAATCAAGTTTCCTTTCGAGAAGATGCTTCCAATGAATCTGATGATTACCTACGAAATGCAGTGCGTCATCATCTGGTGCCTGCAGCCGAAAAATTATTTCCCAGTGCGATAAAACAAGCTAATGAAAGCATTTTCAGGTTTGGTGAGGCAGAGCAGCTATATCTTCAGGCAATAAATGTGCATCGTAAGCAACTATTAGAGCTTAGGGGCAAAGACTTTTATATACCCGTTCGCAAACTTCGTCTTCGCAAGCCACTCCATACCATTTGTTATGAGTTGTTACACCCATTTGGGTTCGTATCTGCACAGTTGCCACATATACTTAATCTGTTGTCAGCCGAAAGTGGTCATTTCGTATCCTCAGCTACGCATAGAGTAATACGAAACAGAGATTTTCTGGTAATTACTGCAAATGCAGCGCAAGAAGCAGACTTAATTCAAATCACAGAATTGCCATTTGAAATTACCACCACTACTCATGCCTACAAATTTAAACAAGTAAATGTACCCAAGAACGTAACATCTTCTGCAGATGTAGCCTATATAGATGCTGCTGATGTGAGTTTGCCGCTAACGTTGCGCAAATGGCGAACTGGCGACTACTTTTATCCATTGGGGATGAATATGAAAAAGAAAAAGGTAAGCAAGCTATTGATAGACAGCAAGGTGCCAATACACAAAAAAGAGCAACTCAGAATTTTAGAGTCTGGCAAGAAAATATTGTGGGTTGCAGGAATGAGGCTAGATGAGAGATGTAAAATAAAGTCAACTACCACGAGTGTGATAGAAGTAAAGGTTAAAGAATTGTAAGCGCAGATTAAAAAGAATAGGGTAGTGCCCCTACATCAAAACTGAGGATTAGATAGTTTGTTGATAAAACTCAATCCATGTGTTGGGTCTATTATCATAGCATATACGAGTCCATATACAGATCCCCAGAAGTGTGCATCATGGTTCATATTGCCTTGTCCTTTTTTAGACATGTATGCTTCGTACAGCAGGTATAATGCACCAAACAAAATGGCAGGTATGCCTATGGGTATAAACATAATGCTGATCTTGCCCCACGGATAAAAGTATATAAAGAAAAATATAATAGAGGCCACGCCACCCGATGCACCTAGCGACCTATAATAACTGTTGTTTTTGTTTTTGAGAAACGATGGTAAGGAAGCTATGATAATCCCCGTAGCGTAGAGCGTTATGAAACCACTACCCAACATACCTTCAGCCACGCCACCCATAAAATACAAAGTCATCATGTTAAATAACAGATGATTCCAGTCGGCATGTATAAAGCCAGAAGTCAGCAAACGGTAATACTCTGCAGGTGAATGCATGATTCTAGGCCATAGTATTAATTTATTTATCAGTGCTTCGTTACTGAAACCTGCTATTGAAATCAATGCAGTAACTGCAACTACAATAATGGTAATGATCATTTGTAAACTAGTGTTGAAATATTGACCTCAAATGTATACTTAATGTCTTATTATTTAGTGTTCCCCGTCGCACGATTTAACAATTATTAATGGTGATATTAGGGGGAATTTCTTTGCAGCAATTACACAATAAAAAAAGCCCCAGATCTATATCTGAGGCTTTTGTTACTATCTATGTATATAAGTTTATTAGTTTTCCATTGGGCTGCTGCAATGCTCTTGCATGTACTTAAACTTGAAGTAGCGTCTTGTTTTGTATCTCCAATGTTTGTAGTACGGTGCTGCTTTCTGATATGCATCCATACTTTCCTCATTATCATTATTGTTATACTTTTTATATTCCCTGTTCTCATTTACCGTAGTACGCACTTCTTCTCTTTCTTCGCGCACTGCAGGTGTAGTGTTTTGTGCAGGGGTATAGTTTGTGGCGGGTGCTGCTATAGGCTCTGCTACAGGGCTAGCTACTGGCTTTTTTGCTTTCACCGCTTTGTTTGCTTTAGTCGCTTTTTTATTAGTAGGCACTTTAGCTACAGGCGCTTTTGCAGCAGGCTTTACAGTAGCTTTTGGTGTAGGTTTAGCTACAGGAGCTGCTACGGGCTTTGGCGCAGGGGCTATTGGTTTTGCTACAACCGGTGCAGCTGGCTTAGGTGCTGGTGCCACAGGTTTTGCTACCACTGGTGCAGCTGGCTTTGCAGCAGGTGCCACAGGTTTTGCCACAGCGGGTGCAACTGGTTTAGGTGCTGCAGGAGCTGGTTTTGCTACAGGTATTGGTGGTGCTGGTTTCACTACTTGGGGGGCTGGCTTGGCTACCGGCGCTACTGGGCGAGCAACAGGTACTGGTGTCTTATTTACCGGTACAGATACTTTATTAACGGCAGGTGCAGGTTTCCCTCTTTCAGTCTGTGCACTTGCAGATGCCGATATAACAGTAGCTGCTATAAGCAGCGGAACAAAAATCTTCTTCATGATATCACTTTTGTATGGCGAAGATATAAAAAATTATGAACAGCAAAAGAACTACCATCCTTATTTATATTTTATTATTAGCATGTGGTTTATGGTTGTATCTCTATTTTTTAACGAAGTATAAAAATGATTCCATTAAACTGTTCACGATATTTCGAATGTTATTCTACCTTTTTCAGTCAAAATAGTTGTAAGTCATTGCAGCGATAGTGTGCATACTTTATCTATTCTTGAATACCACCTCTTTATAAATGTCAGTAAGTTATTATTACTATTTATCCTTAATTAGTTGTTAATGGCAATTAGATGCAAGTTTCTATCAGCATTCAGCTATACTTTTGTTTTATTAGATTAGAGAAATTTAACTTTTCCTCATTTTTTTGGTTTGTGTAGGTGGATCATCGTGTCGCTAACTCAACATTTAAATTTTGATGGGTAAAATTTTAAAAGAAAAAACGATTGGTTTACATATATATATCTAAAATATTAAATAATATGAATAATTCGTCAAGGCTGTTCTTAATAGTTGCTATTCTGTTTAGTTCTCTTTTGTCAACCAATAGCGCTACAGCACAAAACACATTAAACCTTGCTGGTTTATCAGCTTCTTCTCCTTCCACTGTTGCCTATTCTATGAGGCGGCTTAGTTCCACCTATTCTGGAAACCTCATCCAAGTGCGTAGAAGTTCAGATAATACTACAGCCAACATTGGTTATGATGGCAGTGGTCATTTGGACACCAATGCCTTAAAAACGTTTGTAGGCGTTGGTAATGGTTTTGTGTCTATTTGGTATGACCAAAGTGGAAACGCTAATAATGCTACACAAGCTACAACTGGCAGTCAACCACAGATTATTAGTGCTGGTATTATTTTAAGAACTAATTCCAGACCAGTAGTGCGTTTTGATGGCAATACTTTCATAGATGGAGGTAGTTCTGGTTATTCCATTACCAATGCCCGTTCGTTAAATGCCGTTTATAACCTACAAAGTGGTACAGCCAGTCATATTATAGACCGCAGCGTAGCCGGAACTCCTGTTTATTCTATAAAAGGCGATAATTCGGGTCAAATCAGAAATGATGCTGGTATAATTATCAACACAGCAGGCACTTCACAATCTGCTCCATTCACCAATACTTTTACTATGATTTGGGATGGCTCTAACAATATCAATATGTTCAAAAACGGCATTAGTGACTATTCTGGAAGCTTGAGTTTGCCTTGTACTATGGATATTATGAGAATAGGTAAACATTTCAATAATACAGGAACGTATGAACTTAATATGTGGGAGGTGATTTTATTTCCATCAGCTATTTCTACCGGAGAAAGGCAAGCAATGGAATGTAACCAACAAGTATATTATAGTTCGGTGACTATAGCAGGTTCTAGAGTGCTTACTACAGCAATTCCCACTACATTATCTGCTAACATTTCAGGTGGTACTTGGTCTTCTGGCAATACTGGGATAGCCACCGTAAACTCTTCTACCGGAAGAGTTACAGGAGTATCAGCAGGTACTGCATTAATTTCTTATAACACGGCCGCTGGTTGTGCAATACCAACCACAATCACCGTTAGCACGCCAGCCAATGCCTTGCATTTTAATGGCACTGACGATATTGTAACTGTAGCTAATAATTCATCATTAAACATTTCAGGAAATATCACTATCGAAGCCTGGATAAATGTATCTAGCACAGCAAACGGTACCCAAAATGTTATTTCCAAATCGAACAACGTTAACAATAACGCTTACATATTTCCTCGTACAGACGATAACTGGAATGCAATAATAGGATATTTGCACATAGGGGGTAGTTGGCGCACTATTGCAGCATCTTATCCAATACCAGCTGTAGGAACTTGGCATCATTGTGCAATTACATACGATGGCAGTAGAATAACGCTATACATTGATGGAGCAGTAGCAAATTTCATTTTTGTGTCTGGTGCACTGACCACCAACACCAATGCGTTGGTGATGGGTTCTCAGCCTGGATATGGTGAGTTCTTTACGGGTGAGTTAGATGAGGCTAGAATATGGAACGTAGCCAGAACACAAGCACAAATACAGGCCGATATGAACAATGATGTGGCACAGCAGTCAGGTTTGGTTGCCTATTATCGGTTCAATCAGGGTACCGCAAGTGGTACCAATACGGGCTTGACTGCTGTAACGGACTTCAGTGGCAACGAAAATTGCGGTACTGCCACTGGTTTTTCTCTGTCAGGTGCTACTTCCAATTTTGTGGCGGGAGCTATAGGCGGCTACACAAATGTGAATGTTGTAAGCCCTATTACCGGTACGCTTAGCTTTTGCAGTGGATCTACTACTACATTGAGCAGCACAACAGCTGGTGGTGTATGGTCATCTACCAATACCGCTGTAGCTACCGTAGCTGCTGGTGTAGTTACAGGCGTTGCAGGTGGTACTGCTACTATCTCCTATACCAAGTGTGGTTTTGCAGCCACAGCAATTGTTACCGTTACACCTGCACCCACAGTTACATCAGTAAGTCCTAATGCCGCCAATCCCGGCGCATCGGTTACTATTACTGGTACAGGCTTTAATACCACCACTGGCAACAACATAGTATACTTTGGTGCTACACGTGCTACAGTTACAGCAGCAAGTGCTACTTCTATTACAGCTACCATACCATCTGGTGCTACATACAAGGAAGTGTCTGTTTTGAACAATGTGTGTCCTCTTACTGGCTATTCGCAGTATCCATTCCTACCCACTTACGACAACAGCGCATATA
>CAZRPA010000091.1:0-4983 GCA_964601855.1 uncultured Flavipsychrobacter sp.
ACTGCCGTTGATGTCACTGGAAAATCAAACGACTGTGTACATCCAGCCACATATATATTACCTGCATTATCTACCTGCACCTCGCTACGGGCATCGTCCCCATAGTTATATTTCAAATGACTATGTACAAACAATGTAGAGTCATCATTCAGCCCATCATCAAGCGACCCTCCTAAAAAAGTAGAGGCTAGCAGTGCAGTACCTGTAGCATTCAGTTTGGTAACCAATATATCCCACAATGCGTTTTTCGTAGGTTGCACCACACCTCCAGTCACAGGATAGTTGGGTGATAATGTTCTACCTGCTATCACTAGATTACCATCTCTATCCACTATCATACTGTGTGGTCTTTCGTTGTTTACTCCACCTATGTAGGTAGCATATACTCGCGATGTACCATCTGGTGTCAACTTCATTACTGCAATGTCTGATGCAAAATTTAGCCCTCCTGGTCCTTGTCCACCACCCCAAACTATCTGAAAAGCACCAGGACTAACCGGAAAAGCACCTACAGTAAGACAGTTAACTATACCACCCAGATAAAAACTACCTATGTTGTCGTACGTAGCTGTAAAGCCCCAGTTATCGGCAGTAGAACCTGTGAAAGAAGCCCAAAGTGTAAGTGGATCAATAATCAACATTTTAGAATGATCGTAGCCCTGTGGCATATCAAATGTTAGAATATTTTTCTTCAGGTTGTAGTTACAAGCCACTTCTACTTTTTCCTGATTAATGTATTGGTACACATAGGGTTTCATTTCTGTAACTTGCCCTACAGATGTGGCTATTACCAAATTGCCTTTCTCATTTACCGATATTTTGTCCTGACCATCAAACTTCAAACATATTTTTGCAGCATCTGCACCAGGCTGCACAAAAAATTCATATACCAGACCAGTGCCTTCTGACGACACATGCATATCTATTCCATTATAAACTCCATTGTACTCTAGCCCTAAATATGGATGTATACCACTTTTCCATTGCTTAGGGTCATTGCCCATAAAGTAGTTGTAGTAGGTTTTTTGCTCTTTTACGCCCCTTATGCGTGGGGTGTTAGCTCCTACCATGGTCATTTTGTAAGCATGAAACCTCATTGTAGGTTTTTCTTTGATGAGACCATGCTGAAAAGAATCTAGTTTGTCAGCATTTGCTGCATCGCTGAGTACATATCTGAACCCATCATTTTCCAGAAACATTTCACCGGCTATAGTTTTAGCTTTGTACTTCACCCAATCTCCCCACTGCCCTTTATTCTCAATAAACTCTGTAGGAGCAGACTGAGCAAAAGACACAGAAGTGATATAAGTGAGTAAGCAGAATAGAAGTATATAGTGCCTTTTCATTACAATATTTTATAATTTCGATAGTAAATTTAACCTTTTCCCTTTAAAGACAGAAAAAAAAATAAAATAGTGGGCAAAAGTTAAAATTATATTATCCAAAACCAAGCATCTGTAATAATATACACCACGCCAAAATACTCCGCTAGCAATTACTTCATTCACTAATGTATGCACTGCAACACAGTAGTTTTGTTCAGTAGTAGTAAAATAAAGTGTAAACAGTACACTGAAAGTCCCAATGACAAGCTTATTAGGCATACAGTTTCAAAAACTGTGTAGCAATATCAGTTCACTATTTTATCAGCACAGCAACTACTTGCAAAGGCATCTGGTTTAGCCTTGAATGCATACCCCATGCCCAGTATGTAACCCATGGCCTCTCTTAGTGCTTCATTACTTTTAAACTGGGGATTGGTGTTTATATCCGCATGCACTTCCATGTCTACATTGTACTGGTTAAACAAATCGCAGAGCGAGTAAGCTACTTCTATACTTTTTGCTACCTCCACCAGCATTCGTTCCTTGATGTTGTATTTCACGGTTGAGCGTTCATGACTAATGAACATAAATCCACCTCGCTTCTCTCTTAGAAACACAATAACAGTGGCAAATTCAGTTTCTGCACCATACACCTGAGAGTCTGTTCCTATGCATATTTTCAGCCGGTGACCAGCATTGGTTTCACGAATAATGGCATCTTCTACTGCCGAATGTACAGGTACTTTAAGTAATTCTCCACTAAATTTTCTCCATAGCATATTTAGTAGTATTTTGTTATACTAAAGATACCCACAATTATATTACCAAAACATTACCTTAAAATCAGGGCAATATGAAATGCACAGTTTATTAACATTTACCATGTGGCTTGTATACACACAAAAAAGAGTTATTCAAAAGAATAACTCTACTATTCACAAAATCATATAAGATCACCTATCTAAATAGTGCATACCAGCAGTGCCTGCCACGCCTTATCTATATCCCCTGCATCTATTAGTGTTTTTGCATACCGGTGCAGCCCCTCATTACGTGCTACTACGTCACTTTTATACAAATCCAGCAATCCCTTTACTCGTTTATCATTCAGGTCATCGCGCTGCGGTATTGCCGAGCAGTTGCCTAGTATGCCCAGATGGTTGCCTGTTAGTACTTTACTATTGCGCACATGCTCTGGCAATGCATCTATCCCTATACCCAGTGATGCATTGGGCTTGGGTACCTCAAACACTGCTGCGCCCGACGCTCTGCAATAATAGTCGGCACCCATACGTGCTACCAAGTCTATTTTGTTGGGGTCTATCTTGCCTGCTGCATCTAGTAAATTGTCGTCTATGTGCATACACACTACCTCGCATATTACCAGATTGCCTGCACCACCCTCAGCTCCGGTTTCTACTACTTGTAATACTTTACATTCCAGCTGCACCGGCGATTCCTTTACCCTGAATGGCTTAACCATATCTGAAGCTATGGGGGTAAATCCAGCTTTCAAAAACTCATCCACACCCTTCGGATATTCACAACTGGCTAGGTTCATTTGCTGCACCATGTCATAGTTCACCATGTTTATCACTACTTCCTTGTTGGCATACACATTCTCCAGTGTATGCTTCACCGTATTATCTCTTACGCGGCGTGCAGGCGAAAAAATAAGGATGGGCGGCTTGGCACCAAAAACATTAAAAAAACTAAATGGCGACAGATTCGCCACACCATCATTATCTATAGTACTTGCAAAACATATGGGGCGTGGCGCCACTGCACCTAGCAGGTAGCCATGTAGCATTGCAGTCTTTATCTCTCCGGGTATTATTTTCATATCGCTTAGCTGTTTATTGAATGGGCAATGATTACTATTATCAAATGTATAGTAAGCACCGCATAAAAACAACAGCGGACTACTGTGTCAGTCACAAGTAGTCCGCTGCAAAAACTATTTTCTTAACTATTATATCAGGCTCACGCTGCGATTTACAAACTCTGTAAGATCGGCACCCGTTAGCAATCCCTGCGATAACATAGCTAGGTCATAAGCTTGTTTTGCTAGTTTTGCCTGTGCTGTGGTATCGTTAGTCTCCAGTATACGGCTCACCAGTTTGTGGTTGCTATTGATGCTCACATTATAGGTATCAGGCATGGCACCATAAAAACTCATTCCTCCACCTAATGCAGCCATATCTTTCATCCTACGCATAAACTCATCCATTGTTACTGTAACTGGCAACTCATCCGGTCCTAGTGCTTCTACTTTCACATTCATATTGGGCTTACTTATAGCCTGCTCAAAAATAGATTTTACACTTGTCTGCTGGTCTTCACTCAGTACAGATTCTATTTTTTCATCTTTAGCTATCAGTTTATCTGCCACATCAGCATCTACACGCTTTAGGTTCGTCTTTTCTAGTTTCCGCTCCAGTGTATGCACAAAGTGACTATCTATAGGCGAGTTGAGCAACAATACATCATACCCTTTACGGTTAGCACTCTGTATAAACGAATCTTGTTTAGCAGGGTCGGTGGTGTACAGATACACCAGCGTACCATCTTTATCAGTTTGCAACACAGTAGCTTTTTCTTTGTACTCGCTCAGTGTGTAGTGCTCACTGTTGGTATTGCTCAGTAGCGCAAAGTCTTTTGCTCTGTCATAAAACTTCTCCTCGCTTATCATACCATATTTCACAAACATGCCTATATCGCTCCACTTTTCTTCATACGACTTACGATCGTTTTTGAAAAGCTCTGCCAACTTGTCTGCAACTTTTTTGCTTATATGGCTGTTTATTTTTTTCACATTGCTATCTGCCTGCAGGAAGCTGCGCGATACATTCAGCGGAATATCTGGAGAATCTATAACACCATGCAACAACATCAGGAAATCTGGCACTATATCCTTAACCTCGTCTGTGATAAATACCTGACGAGAGAATAGTTTGATTTTATTGCGCTGCAACTCGAATTCATTCTTCACCTTAGGGAAATACAACACCCCTGTAAGCGTAAATGGATAGTCTACATTAAGATGTATCCAAAATAATGGCTCCTCGCTCATTGGGTACAACTCACGATAGAAGCTGAGGTAATCCTCATCTGTCAACTCGCTCGGTGACTTTGTCCAAATAGGAGTTGTGTTATTAATGATATTTTCAACCTCTACATTTTCATGTTTTGGTTTACCTTCTTCGTCCTCACCAGTCTCTACGTACTCGCTCTTAGTACCAAACTTGATAGGTACTGGCAAGAAACGGCAGTATTTGTCAAGTATGCCTTGCAACTTGTATTTGTCCAGAAACTCTTCTGATTCTGCGTTTACATGCAATATTATGCTGGTACCACGCTTTGTGCGGATACCTTCCGTTATCTCAAACTCTGTGCTACCATCACATATCCAGCGTGCAGGTGCTGCACCATCCTGATAGCTTAATGTCTGTATCTCTACCTGATCTGCTACCATGAAGGCAGAATAAAAACCTAGACCAAACTTACCTATCAACTCATTAGCATCCTTGGCATCTTTAAATTTTTCTACAAATTCTTCTGCACCTGAAAACGCAATCTGATTGATATATTTTTTGATTTCCTCGGCGGTCATTCCTATACCATTGTCAGATATAGTAATGGTTCTGGCTTCTTTGTC
>CAZRPA010000091.1:4993-15753 GCA_964601855.1 uncultured Flavipsychrobacter sp.
CATAGGTTCGCCAAGCGCACCATTGTATTGCCCAAGCGATGACAAACGTTTGATCTTCTGCACCGCATCTACTGCATTTGATGTCAGCTCGCGCAGAAATATCTCATTGTCTGAGTAAAGGAATTTTTTGATAATCGGGAATATGTTCTCCGTGTGAATCGAGATACTACCTTTTTCCTGCATATATTAGTAATTTATGTGGTTTAGTACATAGCTTACAATATGTATTCCAAACTCTAAAAATTGACAAAATGACAGGAAAATGTACACTGTGTTACCTACTCAATTCTAATCTAACTCGCCCACTAGTCTGTTTTCCAATTCCAACACCAATGTTTCGTTAGTCTTTACGTTAAACTGTGCTGTGTATAAGCGTATCAATGCTTGCACATAGGCATTTTCAGCCTCTCTCGACTCTAGCGTAGTGCCCACTCCTACCCTAAACCTAGCAAGCTGCACATCCAGATTTTCTTTGGCGTATTGCAAGTTTTCACTAGCCAAATTGTACGCTGCCACCGCCAGCGAATAATTGCGCCATGCCGTACGGTATTGTCTGCCTATTACAGTATGCTGTCGGTCATAGATCAGCTCCTCTCTTATAGCCTGCAACGATGCCACCTTTGCTTGCCTACGAATATTACCTCCTTGAAACACAGGCACACTCAGGTTAATGCTACCATTAGCGCCATAGCTCTGCGTAAACAATGCAAAACCAGTAGCACTAGTACTCCTGTTATATACATACCCACCATTTAGTGCCACTGTCGGTAGCCTGAAACTCTTAGCTATGTCTTCATTGATATGTGCTATGTCTGCACTCCGCCTAAATGCTGCCAATGACAGATTTACATCGCGCAACCTATCCTTATCTAAGGACTGAAGATGCATATTCAGCATCAGGCTATCATCTACTACATATAGTTTATCTTCATTTTCACCCATCAGCACACTCATGGAGTCGCATGCTTGCGCAAATGACGAAAGATAAGTGAGCGAGTCTGCCTGACGGGCATTGTAATCGACTCTAGCTTGCAAATAATCTACCTTAGCTCCAGCACCCGTGCGGTACTTGAGTTCGGCTAGCTGCATTCTTACTGTAGCCAGGTGCAGTGCAGTGTCTATAGCTATCAGTTGTTTCTGCTGCAGCACCACCGTGGCATACATCTGTATAATGCGCGACACAGCCGCTTGCATCTGCACTTTCTGCTGTAGGCTGCTCAGTGCCTCTAGCTGTGTCAATTGTTTTTTTACCAGAAACATTCTACCACCATCATATATAGTCCAGTTTACGGTTATGTTGGGGTTAATGTTGGTATTTACAGCATTCGGGTTGTTTTGTTCCGATCCGTTTGCCAAATCACTTTGCACATTCTGTCTGCTTTGGCTACCAGACAGCCCCGCATTTATATTAGGCAAAAAACCAGCATTACCATAGGTATTGTTCACAGCAGCCTGTTGTTGTGCTGTTGCCGCTATTGCCACATCGTAGTTGTGCTGCAGTGTGCGGCTTATTGCATCTTGCAGTGTCAATCGCTCTTGTGCGCCAGCACTACCTCCTACCAATAAAACAAGGGCTAATATATACTTAGTCATGGTGTTATACTTAGTGCAAAATAATATGCCGTTTTTCGATACCCTTCTATTCTACTTCTGCCCGCCTTTATCATCAAAAACAACACTACTGCACACTCCAAAAGTGAACATTATAGCCCGAAAAAGCAAATAAGTACTTACAATACGGCCTTCAACAAGCATAATTTTAACAAGATGTACATACATCCATCACAACAATTTTACACCCAATCAAATCGTCATCATCACTTTCCACCAAATTGTAAACCAAAAAATAATACCCAATCGTTACTTTTATTACAGCCTTGTCATAATATTGACCCTCAATTCATACAATACTTTACAATGCTCAGAAACTTACTCACTGCCATAGCCATTAGCGTATCGCTCACCAGCATCGCCCAGCACGACCATATTCACATCAACCTAAAAGAAAACCCTGTTCTTTTTCATCAGACAGCTGCTGAGTACAGAGCTCTTTGTTATCAGGCGTTCAACCTCGCTACCCTACGAGTAAAAGAAATCCCCAAAAAAGAATTTAAGAAAAACAAACTCGCCATTATCACAGACATAGACGAAACCATACTAGACAACAGCTATAGCGAAGCACAACTCATAAAAGAAAGTAGAAGATACAGCAGTGAAGCCTGGATGGAGTGGACCGAAAAAGCTGCCGCAACTCCCGTACCCGGCGCCCAAGACTTCCTGAAATTTGCCGCATCTCGTGGCATAGAAATATTTTACATAAGCAACAGAAGCACTGAGGAAATCAACAGCACTATTACCAATCTTAGTAAATATGACCTCCCATTTGCCGATTCAGCACACATGCTGTTCAAAACAACTGAAGACTCAAAAAAAAGCAGAAGAGAGCAAGTGACTAGTGAATACAAAGTAATCCTCTTGCTTGGCGACAACCTCAACGACTTTTCAGAGATTTTCGAAAAAGGATCTATTGAAACCCGATTTGCAAAAACCGATGCCGCTAATGACGATTGGGGCAAAAAGTTCATAGTTTTGCCAAATTGCATATATGGCGAATGGGAAAACGCCATCTACAACTACCAGAAAAATCTACCTGCAGGCCAAAAACAAAACATCAGATTCAATACCCTCAAAGGACATTGATTATTACCACTACATTTGCAGGAACATTTAGCCCATGCCCCTGCTCAAACAATGGAATATTGGCACCAGTGGCACAGCCGCCATCTGGCAAGTAGAAGAGCCAGAACTGTTCTTTGCAGAGCACACTGGGCTCTCCCCCGATATCAAAAACGACCGCAGACGCACAGAGCACCTAGCAAGTCGCTTTTTGCTGCGCCATATTATGCCCCAGTTCCCGCTTCACCTTATCACCAAAGACCACACCAACAAACCCTACCTTAGCAATCAGCTCTGCTTTTTCTCCATTTCTCACTCCTGGCCATATATTGCCGTTATTATAGATACCCTGCACGAGACTGGTATCGACATCCAAACCTACCACCCTCGCATCACAGATATCCGCCACAAGTTCCTCTCACCTACAGAGCAACAACTTACAGGCAACGACCCTCAGCTCATCACACTTGCATGGTGCGCCAAGGAGTCTGTGTACAAATGGTATGGCAACAGAAAAGTAGATTTTATCGCACATTTACCCATCACTTCCCTCGACCTTTCTACTCCAGACATAAACATGTCTATTAATTTTAACATTAACGAACTCACCAACAAAATCCTGCTCCACAACATCATTACCACTGATTTTGCTTGTTCTTACATCTCCGATATCGGCTAATACCCCACCTCAGTACATTTTATATTATTTCTCCATGTTTACTTTTTAAGAAATTTTTTCATTTTTTCTACCATTTTTCTGAAAAAAAACTAAATTTGTGCAAAATCTAATATCATGTCATCACTACGTTTTCAGGCCTTACAGGCACTAGCAGCCGGCGAAGAGAAAAAAATCTCTGGCTACACCGAAAAGAAGATAACTACCATGTTTGGTAGCAACGTATTCAACGGACGCACCATGCGCGAGTACCTGAGCGATGAGGCATACAAAAGCCTGATGAACTCAGCTAAAACTGGCACCAAAATAGACCGCCGCATGGCCGACCAAGTAGCTGCCGGCATGAAAGCTTGGTCTGAAGAGCGTGGTGTCACCCACTTCACGCACTGGTTTCAGCCACTCACCGGCACCACTGCCGAAAAACATGATTCTTTTTTCACTATCAAAAGCGATGGCACTGCCATAGAGCTGTTTGATGGTGATGCACTCATACAGCAAGAACCAGATGCCAGTAGCTTCCCCAATGGTGGTATCCGTGCCACATTCGAGGCTCGTGGCTACACCGCCTGGGATCCTTCTTCTCCAGCATTCATTATGGAGGCTGGCTCAGGCAAAACCCTATGCATACCTACCATTTTTATAGCCTACAATGGCGAGTCGCTCGACTATAAAGCCCCCCTGCTCAAGTCTATAGGTGCGCTCGACAAAGCCGCCGTAGATGTCTGCCATTACTTCGACAAAAACGTGAGCAAAGTATTCGCTACCCTCGGCTGGGAGCAAGAGTACTTTGTTATCGATGCCACCCTTGCCAATGCTCGCCCCGATCTTATGATGTGCGGACGCACACTGCTAGGTCACAGCCCTGCCAAGGGACAGCAGCTCGAAGACCATTATTTCGGCTCTATACCAGAGCGCGTATTTGCATTCATGCAAGATTTCGAACAAGAGTCTTACAAACTCGGCATTCCGCTTCGCACCCGCCACAACGAAGTTGCCCCTTGCCAGTTTGAGTGTGCTCCTATATTCGAAGAAATAAACATAGCCGTAGACCACAACACACTACTTATGGATGTGATGGCCAAAGTAGCCAAACGCCATAAACTAGTAGCCCTGCTGCACGAAAAACCTTTTGCTGGCGTTAACGGCTCTGGCAAACACAACAACTGGAGCCTCGCTACCGATACCGGTATCAACCTACTGTCGCCCGGCAAAACGCCGCGCACCAACCTCATGTTCCTTACTTTCTTTGTCAATGCCATCAAAGCAGTACATGATTACGCCGACCTACTGCGTGGTGCCATTGCCTCTGCCAATAACGACCACCGACTGGGCGCCAACGAAGCCCCTCCGGCTATTATGTCAGTATATATAGGCAAGTACCTTACCGAAGTACTAAACGAAGTAGAATCGAGAGTAAAAGAAAAATTCAGCGAGCAAGACGAAGTAATACTGAAGCTAGACATACATAAGCAGATCCCCGAACTGCTCATGGACAATACCGACCGCAACCGTACTAGCCCATTTGCTTTTACCGGCAACAAATTCGAATTCAGAGCAGTAGGTTCGTCTGCCAACTGTGGCTCTCCAATGGTAGTGCTGAACACTATAATGGCAGAAACCCTCAAAAAATTCAAAACCGAGGTAGACGCACTTATCGAAAAAGGCGAGAAAAAAGAAATCGCTGTGCTGCAAATCCTTAGGGCTTACATCTCCGATTCTAAAAAAATCCGCTTCGAAGGCGACAACTATAGCGAAGAGTGGGCTGAAGAAGCTAAACGCCGTGGCCTCAACAACTTCAAAACTACCCCCGAAGCACTCGATGCTTATGTTACCGAAAGCTCTAAAGAGTTGTTCTACTCTAATGGCATCTTCACAAAACGTGAGCTAGAAGCACGCCACGAAATAATGCTGGAAGACTACGTGAAAAAAGTGCAGATCGAAGCACGCATCATAGGCTACATTGCTACCAACAATATACTACCCGCTGCTATCAATTACCAGAACACACTAATAGAAAACATCAAAGGCTTAAAAGATATAGGTCTACCAGAATCAGCCTATGCTGCTCAGCTCAATCTGGCTCGCATCATCTCCGACCACATCCAGAATATCAACAACAATGTAGAGGCAATGATAGAAGCCCGCAAGCGTGCCAACAACAACCCCGACATGCACCAGCGCGCACTTATGTATTGCCACGAGGTTAAGATATTCTTCGACAAAATTCGCTATCATGCCGACAAACTAGAACTGATAGTAGACGATAAGTTATGGCCATTGCCTAAGTACAGAGAGCTGCTTTATCTCAGATAGTAGCCCAGGCATCCACCACATGCATCACCCTCACTGCCCTCTATGTCATAGAGGGCAGTTTTTTTTGCACCCTACCCTTGCACTAATTTATCCTGTTTTACTTTTGGTTACCAGCCTCAGCATTACTAGCAGCGGGCATTGTGTCACACTCTTGTACTGGCGGGGCTGTGACGGGCTTGGCCTACATATTATAACAAATCCAAAACAACCTTAGAAGCAACTACAACGGCCCCACAGAAAAAGTAACACCAATCCTTACATAACCATTATCCCTGACGGCTACTTTCTCAAAAGTCACAGACTCACCTATTTCGCTGCTGTCACACACTACAGGCTCACTATATCTTACACCTATTTGTTTATCAGCCATAACAGCTCTCACACATTCCAAGTCAGCTTTCACATGTACAGCACTATGCACTCCTTTCTCCACTTTTTTCATTTGTTCCATACCCGCTGCCACCCAGTATTGTACATCAGTAGGCGCAGCCAGGTATTGTTTGGTTACAAAATAAAAAGTAAGGTTATAATATTCACAACCCCAATTTATTACCATCAACGAATCCCCATTATCATATACCACTGTTTCTATGCCCCTACCATCAGCCAACAACTCAAAGTGTGCCTCCGGAAAAACTGCCTCATCCAGCACAGGCTCAGGTATCCCTCGCACACATTCGTCGGTTTCTGGTGTCACAGTTGCGTGTTCATTCATCGAATCCAGCAGCGCACCATACCTCGCACTATCAGTTTGATGCTCTCTTTCGCCACATCCACTTATCAGCATCACCATCAGCCATATGCACAAAGCGCACCACACCTTACACAATTGCGAAACGTACACACTGGTCTTGATTCCGCTTTTTATTCCCCCCATCATTTCTCAATGCATGTTTACCAAAGTTTAACGGTCACAAATTACAATAACTCCCTCCGTAAATGTGTTAGTAACTATTGCATTAATACCACAGTATCATAAAAGTCTTTTTTTTAACAACAATCTACAAGTACACTACCTCATCTCATTAGGCAATATAAATACATTTGCAATGCACCATTATCAAAAACAATCGATGATCCATTTCCAAAATTACAAGAAACTCTATGGCAAAACTGAAGTTATTGGGATAACAGACTGTCTTTTACCCCATGGCATATACTGGCTAAAAGGTGCAAACGGAACAGGTAAAACCACACTAATGAAATCTATAGCAGGGTTAATACCCTACTCTGGCAACATAACGGTGAACACTAAGAACATTCGCAATCAAAGAACAGAATATACCACCATTGTCAATTATGCCGAGGCAGAGCCCTTATATCCTGGTTTTCTTACCGGCAATGACATTATCAACTTTTATGCCCAAACCAAAAAAGTTTCATCACAGCAAATAGACACACTATCACATACCCTGGGCATCAACACCTACAAAACAAACAAGGTAGCCACCTACTCAAGCGGAATGACCAAAAAGCTATCATTAGTCACAGCCTTTGTTGGCGCACCTCAACTAATACTGCTAGACGAACCACTTATCACATTGGATATCAATGCAGTAGCCACACTCCAACAGCTGATAGCATCCTACCATAATGCTGGTGTTACATTTATAATCACTTCTCATCAGCAATTGCACATAACCGGCTGCAGCGTACAAGAACTGATAATCGACAATAAAACAATAGTGCTACCATGATCCCTACATTACACAAAACGATAGTAGCACAGTTTTACAAGCTAAACGCAGGATTTTTCCTGGTGTGTTTCATATTACTATTTGGCATACTTAGCGGCCGAGAAACCATTTACCTGCATTACCAACTAATGCTGCAGATTACCACCTCATGGCCATTTATGGCGGGCGCTGCCGTTATTTGGTTATTATACAGTATTAAATGTGTCGGATTTGCCCTCATAGAGTTTAATAACCCTGCCAATCGCTTTTTATACAGCATTCAATCTATACGCAACATACCCCAGTTGCTCATTTTCACCCACATCCATGCATTGCTGCTAGCACCCGTATTGATCTATGGAGCCATAACCGTAATCGTGGGTTTTACTCATCATAGCTTTTTATTGCCCATCTTATTCGTCATATTTCAGTTGGCTATCACCATCAGTGGTGGCTTTATATACCGTTACATCATAAACAACACCCACAAACCCCCTATTTTCAAGACAATACACCTCAGTAGCAGCAGACCTATAAAACTACACATGTGCTTATTGCATTACTCTATGCACATGCGCAAAGGCACATTTGTAGTCATAAAGCTATTTTCGTTGCTACTACTCCAAGGTATGATAACTGCAAATAAGTTGGAGCAAAATCGCGAGTCGGTATGTGTGCTTATGATGTTTTTAGTAGCTGGTCATTCATTACTTGCTACCCACTATGTCCGCTTTACCGAAACCCAACTTTCATTTACCAGAATGCTACCTATTCCTACATTATCCCGTTTCTTCACATTCGCATTTACATACCTCATTCTTTTTCTACCAGAGCTGCTGTTTTTGTCTATCAACAATCACCATGCACTCCCTACAAGTGTCATTGTATCGCTCTACATTGTTTCAGTATCTCAGATGTTGCTCTACACAGCCATCATGTATATCCCAGGCATAGATACCGGCAAGTATACCAGTGTAGTATTCCTGTTGTTCTTTGTGTCACTGCTATTTCTGGCTGCGTTCAATCTTTGGTGGTTATGCATAGTACAATTAATCATTGCCCTACCACTATACTATTTTTTGTACCCGCATTACAATTTACCAACTACTGAGCGTTAACTGACTTTCTCAGAAACAAGCAAATTATTAATTTGGTGCATGTGCCTTACCTGATGCGCTATCAAAAATCTTAACGCATCTCCCATACTTATTTTTATCCATCGGGCTATCGTTATCGGTATTTTCACGCTGCTCATATCCACCTGCTTAGCCGCATCTAGTAGCAGCAGCAGTTGTTCGCCATCAGCTATAAATTCAGCTATTACATTTTTGCCATTCAGCACAGCATCAGGTATATGCCCCTTCATGGCACTCATTTTGTTGGCTATTACACCCTTTGTTTTCACATCAGAGTACATAGACTTTACGAAATAGTCGCCCAGCCAGCCTGGCTTGTAGGTCGCATTTCCTTGTATTTTTCGGGCAGCAGGCATGCGTTTAGCTACCAGTGGCAGGTAATACCTGTTGTACGTATTCAGGTGTTCTATCACCTGTGCCATACTCCATTTTCCCGGCGCTGGCTGCATATTCAGGGTAGTTTCGTCTAGCCTACCCAATTTTTGTGCAGTTTGCAGCACATCTTGTACTTCGGCAGTCAGTTGGTGCAGCAGTTCAGCATTGTTCATATCTCTTATATTTCACACAAAACTATTGCACCACACAGCAGCTATTGTTGGTCTACACCAAGATTTACTACAGTTTTATCCTCCCCAGCAGCTTGCTAAAGTTGGTAGGATCCACACCTATATACGATGCCAGATACTTATGAGGCACCAGATTCAGCACATGCGGGCTCCGCCTCAGCAACGTTACAAACTTCTCCTCTGCCCCGAAAGCCAATATCTCTATATGCCGCTGCAGCGTATCTGCCAGCACCTTCGTTATCGCTATGCGCACCCACTGCTCTATGCAGCGGTGCTGCTGCATCAGCAGTGCCATATCATTATAGTGTATACGCAGACAATGACTCGTTGTGAGCACCTCCAGATCAAAAGCAGACGGCTGTTGCAGAAAAAAACTATCTATCACCCCCGAAAAAGAACCAGTATACGAAAACACCAGCGTCACCTCCTTGTCATTGTGCGTCCGGCACGCACGCTGCACACCATCCAGCACCACATACAGGTATTTTTCGGTCTCACCCTGTCGGGTCA
Source organism: uncultured Flavipsychrobacter sp. (assembly GCA_964601855.1). Classification (GTDB taxonomy): domain Bacteria; phylum Bacteroidota; class Bacteroidia; order Chitinophagales; family Chitinophagaceae; genus Nemorincola. The sequence continues at coordinate 14,547 of CAZRPA010000091.1, forward strand.
TTATTTCCTTCCGCTTATACCGCACCTCCGTCCACGGAGCAGCAAAGTCATCAAAAGCCTCATCTGTCACCTCCCCAAACGAACTGACCAATTTCCTTAATATAGCTACATGATCTGCCATAAGCCTACTTTATCTACAAAAATAACTAGAGCAACCCATAAGTACTAAACCCCATTCAAATTCACACATCACTATCTCTTTTAGCCACCAGCCCTTGCACTCCCAGCAGCGGGCTTTGCGTCGCATCTCTTCTACTGGCGGGGCAGTGAGGAGCTTTGCTTATACACACCCACAAAAAACCCCGAAAATAGCCTTACACTATCCTCAGGGCAATAATCTAATTTAATTACACCTACACAACCGCAGTTTGTGCCAGCATCTTAGGCACACCCACCTCACTACGCAGTGCAGCTATTATCTCATCAGCATCAAATATTTCATCCTCGCTCTGGTACGGAAACTCCGTTACCTGACCCGTTATATTATACTTGCTAAATACCGAATTCCGCAACTCAGCCTTCAATGTAGGGGCTTTAGCCACTATATTAGTATGCATATTATACCCAAACTGGCTGGGCGTATTGGCTATCCAGCACACTACCGATGGCTTAAACAAAGCTACTGCTGTGTGCTGCGCAAAACTATCTATAAACAACCGCTTTGCACTCATACTTATCAGCACTGCCAGTGCTCTAAACTCCGCTTGCACTGGGTACACACCTTGCAGCCCTAGCTGATCTTGCCTACGTATATGCACCACATTATAGTCTTGTGCCATAGCATTCACCACGCGCTGCGCAGTAGCTGCTGGCAGGTCTCTGGGCCATGAGTATTTATCTGTTTGGTTCGATACTCCACCATTAGTTTGCAGTGCCAGTATTGGCTTTTGCGATGCAAACATAGGTGCATATTGGCTCTTCTCCTTGGCAGTCAGGTATATCTCGGGTAGCTCACCATTATACGGCACACCACACAGCGCACACCATACCTCTATCAGGTGCCCACGCTGATACACAAAGTCTGTAGCATGATAAGGATCGTGCAAAAACAAAAGCGTATCCTTACCTTCTATATGCTGCGGATAAAAATAATTCAGATTATTCAGCCCTAGCGACATACTAACATTGGGATTAGGTGCAAACACATCCGGATAGCCCGATATCACTATCAGTTCCGCATCCTTATAGTGCTTTTTTATGGCACTGC